>JAHEEX010000031.1 GCA_024640465.1 Sphingobacteriales bacterium
CAATTGTAACTGCATATAATAGTACAGATACTGCAACTGCCATACCCGGTCCAAATGGATATTATCGCATCCGCGGTCTTCAGGAAGGAACTTATACGCTGATATTTAAAGGATCAAATGGCTATGCCGACACAACCATTGCCGGGGTTCAAATTTCAAAAGGCAGGGTCACAAAAGTTGCTCCGGTTGTTCTGAAGAAATAAGAAAAACACCATTTCAATTTTTTCTCATGTCGTACCTGGTGTAAACACGAAAGCAGTTTTCAGAGGCAGGTTTTAAAAAGGCGACCCTTAATTGGATCGCCTTTTTTTATGTATATACCAGGTACATTTTATTTATAATTCCAGTTATATCGTTGACCGCATATTATTATAGCATCGGTCTTGCAATCTCAAACAAATCTTTATCCAATTGGGGTTTTACTTCACACTTGTTATTGAAATGCATGGTGGAAGTATTGGCTGCATTATATGCCGGCCAATTTGGAAGCCCCTTGTGGTTCGGGTTTCCGGTCCTTGCGAAATTGATCCAGGCTCCGCTGATTTTATCGGCCAAAGCGTAGGCATCTTTATTACCTCCGGTCATTTCTTCGCAACGATGAATATTGTTAAATACAAATGGAAGCTCCATACAATGCACTGCTTTATATTTTCCATCCATTACCGGCGACTGCCAGTCAAATAAATACATATAAACCGCTGCACCACCTTTAAGGGAAGATTTTTCATTTGCCTGGGAAACAGCTCCAGGACGGAAAGTAGCATCCACACTAATCAGGTCGGAAGGTTTGGTATCTTCGGGATAAGCTTTTTTAACAGCAGCGATATATGCATCGGCTTTATCGCCATATTGTTTTTTGATATACTCTTTCACCTGATCCATGGATGCATTATTCATGGCACCGGTGGAGAAAGCTGCAAATTCATTTTTAACAGTACCAATCATCAGCGGAATATCTTTCGATAATTCAAACGCTTCTTTTGAAAAAAGCTGGAAGGGCAGGTCGGTGCCATCTACACTCGGGCCCCAGCTCAATCCAAAACCCTGCACTGGTTTTCCTTCTGCTTTCATTTTATCGGCAATAACTCTCAATGCCTTGTTGCCAGCTTCTGTTAATTGTGCATAAGGGATAGTTTGCAATTTGTCTACATCACCCGCTTCGAGGTTGAGTGCTTTTAATACCTCTACAGTGATGGACTGTGTGGTTTGCTTATCGAGCATGTTTGCCCGGAATGCACCACTCTGGTTGATAGCTTTATGGAAAAGCCCTTTGGCAGAAGGCATTGCCAGCAGGTTATTTACTTTAGCACCGCCGCCTGATTGTCCAAAAATGGTCACATTGCCCGCATCGCCTCCGAAGTTGGAAATATTTTCTTTTACCCATTCAAGGGCAGCTTTAATATCCAGTATACTTGCGTTTGCAGAATGCTGGTATTTTTCACCGTAGGCCGACAGGTCTAAAAAGCCGAGGATATTCAGGCGGTGATTGATGGACACAACCACTACATCACCTTTTTTAGCCAGGCTTTCGCCATCATAAGAGGGAAGTTCCTGGGACGAACCTGCCGCATAGCCGCCACCGTGAATCCAGAACAGGACCGGCCTTTTCTTACCGTCATTGATGCCCGGGGTCCATACATTCAGCACCTGGCAATTTTCGTTCGTGTATCCCCAGTCGTGATGAAAGAGGAATTCACTTTCATCCTGTACGGCAGTGGTTGGTGTCATCAATGGTGCTACTGGTCCGTACGTCATTGAACTGCGGATGCCCTGCCATGATTTGGGTTTTTGAGGCGCTTCGAAACGTTTTGATTCGGCATAGGGTATGCCTTTATACGTGTAAATGCTGCCATGAATATAACCGCGAACCTTTCCTGAATTGGTGCTGGTAACGGCTACATTTTCTCCGGTCTGGATCTGGGACATTGCCGGGAAGAAAATGTAGACGGCAACTAAAAAGCAAATCGTTATTTTTTTCATCTTGTTTTGTTGAAGGGATTTGTACATATATGGGTATGTAATATAAACAATTAGGGAATACATTTAACCGCAATGAAGCAAAGAATACAGCGGGATTTTTTGGAGTTTGGTTTTGAACCTTTGTGATAAGATTCTTTAATCTCGGTTAATTTTTCAGTGAATAGGATTTTAGTTTTTAGAGGCTCTGAAATAAAAAAGCCTTTCCCTTTTTCAATGGGAAAGGCTTTGTGCCCAGGACTGGATTCGAACCAGCACATCCTTGCGAACGCTGCGACCTGAACACAGTGCGTCTACCAATTTCGCCACCTGGGCAGAAGAGAAAATCGAAAGTGGAAAATCGAAAATTGAAAATGGAACAGCCAAAGGCCTTTATCTCACTATCATTTAATTATTATCCTTTTTCCGGTTTCCTTGTTCAGGGCTGCAAATATAGGAAAAGACCCGAAAAAAGGAACGGGAAATTGTAAAATCGACTAAAAAACACCTGATTTTGACCCAAAGAGGTTTACCTGCCTGTTCTCCCGGATAATTGTTGGAATATCCGACTCGGATAATCCGTGTTCATCGATCAATTTGAGTTTGAAACCGGCTGATTGTAACAGGTTTATGTAGTCGACAGGTTCCTGGCCTATATCACGCATCATATAAGGAGAGAATTCAGTAAGTATGTGTTGGGCTCTCCCCAGTGTCTTCAAAGCAGCTTTCAGGGCAGTATACTCATACCCTTCAATATCGATCTTGATGAGTTTTATCGAACCGTCACCAAATCCTTCTTTTTCCAGGAATGCATCAAGGGGTACAATGGGTACTTCGGCCGTGCCTACTGAGTTGGCTTGTTTGATAAAAGAATGCCGTCCGGGATTGTAGTTTTTATAGAGATATAATGTGAGCACGCCCTCCTGATCACTGATAGCTTTATTGAATGCTTTTACATTGTCCTTTCCATTGATCCGGATATTTTCCTGAAGCGTTTTATAGTTTATGGTATCCGGTTCAAATGCAACAATACGGGGTTTGCTTTTACTGGATAATGTAAGTGAATACCAACCAATATTGGCGCCAATATCTATGATGAGGTCATTATCCTTAATGTCAAGATTTTTCAGCAACCATTGGGAGATATGGTTTTCAGAATATACGCCGAATTTATAATAGATATCCCGGCCAATACCATCCATGAGTTGAAAGGTGAATTTCAGTCCGTATGGTTTGCAATCTGCAACCAGAAACTTCTTCGTGCCGGTAATCCGGTAGAAGAAATGTTTAAGTCGGTTGATGAAAAGAGTAGAGGTTGCCATTTGATTTTTTTTATTTTTCATCGCAGAGAAAAGAGTAAATGAGTTTCGCAGAGTTGTAAAAATCTCTGCGCACTCTGCGTCCTCATTTCTCTGCGTTTAGATTAAACAGATACATTGAAATCTCTCAATGCATCATTCAAGCTCGTTTTCAAATCAGTACTTGGCTTACGCTGACCAATGATCAACGCACAACCCACCTGGTATTCTCCCGCAGGAAATTTCTTTGTATAAGAACCCGGTATCACCACACTCCTGGCAGGTACGCGTCCCCGGTATTCCACTGGTTCTGAACCACTCACGTCAATGATTTTAGTGGATTGGGTGAGCACCACATTGGCTCCCAGCACCGCTTCTTTCTCCACCCGCACACCTTCTACCACAATACATCTGCTGCCAATAAAACATCCATCTTCCACAATCACCGGGCTGGCCTGTAGTGGTTCCAAAACACCACCAATGCCCACGCCACCGCTCAGGTGAACGCCTTTGCCTATCTGCGCACAACTTCCAACAGTGGCCCAGGTGTCAACCATGGTGCCTTCATCAACATAAGCGCCGATGTTCACATAAGATGGCATGAGTACCACATTCTTTGCCAGGTAAGCGCCATATCGTGCAACTGCATGGGGCACAGCGCGTACACCCAGTTCCTTGTAATTATTTTTCAATAACATCTTATCATAGAACTCAAATGGTTCAATGTTCCATGTTTGCATCGGCTGAATACCGAAATACATCAGGATGGCCTGTTTAACCCATTCGTTTACAAGCCAATCTGAGCCAACTGGCTCGGCCACCCGAAGACGGCCTTTGTCCACTTCTTCAATTACGGCCCTTACAGCATCACTATAATTTGTTTCCTTCAATAAATCCCGGTTTGCCCAGGCCGTTTCTATCAGGGATCTTAATTCCATATCCTTTTTTTGCAAACTTAAAGCAGATTGGAAAGAATGTTGAAAATTTCTTCATTGATTATCAATACCCAGTAAATACACATCGTATTTTACCCAAACAACATAAGATTTGCTGTATTATATTTATCCCCATGGATTTTTTGAAAGATGTTGAAAAGGCTTTGCCCGTATTGGCAGATGGCGGATTGATACTGTTTCCGGCAGACGAATGGTGGGCAATGGGATGTGATGCCACCAATCCCAACGCTGCCTACAAATTGCTTGCAACAGGCATTCAATATGCGCATCCCCATCTGCACATGCTGGTTGCTGAAGAAAAAGATATCCTTCGTTTTGTGCCGATGCCCGGGATCAAAATTTATGATTACCTGGCCGGTGCGGATAAGCCATCTTATGCGATTTATGAGAATGTGTCAGGTATTGCCCCGGTACTATTATTAGAGAACGATAGTATGGCCATTCGCAAAACAGAATCGAGGTTTTGTCATAACCTCCTCAAACGGTTTCGGAGGCCAATCATGTCCATTGCGGCCTCCTTACCCCATACAAATCCGCCGGGATATTTCAGCGATATACCCGAAGAACTTTTGAAACAGGCTGATTACGCGGTTCAATACAGGAGATCCCTTAAACTCATTAACAGACCTTCTTCGGTTGTGCATTGGCATATTGATGGAACTATATCTATATACTTATCGTGAGTCGCCAGTAGCCAGTCGCCAAATCCTCGGCGCAACTCTTTTTCTCTTTTCTCTGCGTTGAAATTCATCTTCTTTACTAATTTCACTCTATGAACCGCAGTTCCTTTCTCATTATCCAAACCGCCTTTATCGGCGATGTGGTGCTGGCAACAGCAATAATGGAGAAATTACATCAATATTATCCCAATGCCTCTATCGATTTCCTGCTTCGTAAAGGGAATGAAGGATTACTCAAAGAACATCCTTTCCTGCGTGAAGTACTCATATGGGAAAAGAAAAAAGATAAACAGAAAAACCTGTTTAACCTGCTTAAAAGGATAAGGGCTAATAAATATGATGTCGTTATTAATGTGCAGCGCTTTGCGGCAACAGGAATACTTACCGCTTTTTCAGGGGCGGGGGAGACCATTGGGTTTAATAAAAACCCGCTGAGTATATTATTTACTGATCGCATACGCCATATCGTTAGTTCACCCGAACGGCCATTACATGAGATACAACGAAACCAGAAGCTGATTGAAAAACTAACTGATGCCATTCCGGAAAAACCAAGACTGTATCCATCGGCTGCCGACAAACAAAAAGTAGCGCTATATAAACAGGGTGCTTATATCTGTGTGGCACCTGCTTCAGTTTGGTTCACAAAACAGTTCCCGGCAGAGAAATGGATTTCTTTTGTGAAAAAAGTTCCGGTTAAATATAAGATATACCTGCTCGGCGCTCCCGGTGATGTAGAGCTCTGTGAAAATATCATACTTCATTCCGGCGCTGGGGAGCGGGTGGTTAACCTGGCAGGCAAACTGTCTTTCCTGGAATCTGCGGCCCTGCAGGAAACAGCCGTAATGAGTTTTGTAAATGATTCCGCACCCATGCATTTTGCATCGGCTATGAATGCGCCTGTGACGGCGGTATATTGTTCCACCATTCCTTCTTTTGGGTTTGGTCCGCTTTCTGATAAAAGCAATATTGTGGAAGTGAAAGAAAAATTATCCTGCCGGCCCTGCGGATTGCATGGCAGAAAGGCTTGTCCGTTGAAGCATTTTGATTGTGCGATGAAAATTACGGACGAGCAATTATTACACTTGATTTAACCGCAAACTGACTCACCCCCCGCCTGCTTCGCAGTCGGTTCCCCTCTCTTTAAAAAAGAGAGGGGAACAGCCAACAGCCTTTCACAATTTTTCAATTATTTCTGGAAGTTCAATTTAAGTAATACTATTTACTACAATGGACTGTTTATCCCCTCTCTTTTTTAAAGAGAGGGGTGGCCACGCCCTGGCGTGGACGGGGTGAGTCTAAAAAAATGGTCGAAAATAAGACGCAAAGGAATTCGTATTTTTGCCCCACATGGATATTCAATGTACACCGGAGGAATTATTTCTGATCAAAAAAGTAGCGCATGCCGCACAGGATGCAGGCATTGAGGCATACCTGATCGGCGGGTTTGTGCGGGATAAGATCCTGGGGAGAAATTGCGCCGATATGGACATTGTGTGTGTTGGAGATGGCATTGAACTGGCTAAGAAAACGGCATCACTTTTTCAGCCAAAACCAGCCGTTTCCTTTTTTAAGAATTTTGGAACGGCGCATATACGGGTCCATAATTACGATATTGAATTCGTAGGTGCCCGAAAAGAAAGTTACCGATATCATTCCCGCAATCCGGATGTGGTACCGGGCACTTTGGAAGACGACCAGAACCGGCGGGATTTTACCATCAATGCGCTTGCCATCAGCCTGAATAAAGATGATTTCGGAAAGCTGCTTGACCCATTCAATGGTATTACCGACCTGGAAAATAAGATCATACGTACACCGCTGGAACCCGAACAAACTTTTATAGACGATCCGCTTCGAATGCTTCGGGCAATCCGGTTTGCTGCACAACTGGGTTTTCACATTGAAGAAAAAACCTATTATGGCATAAAGCAGCATATCGACCGTATCAGGATTGTATCACAGGAACGAATAACCGAAGAAGTCAATAAAATATTGATGTGCCCACAACCTTCCATTGGACTTGACCTGCTTTACCAGGCAGGCCTTCTTCACCTGATTTTTCCCCAGTTGGTTGATCTTGCCGGCGCTGAATTTATAGACGGGATGGGCCATAAAGATAATTTTTACCATACCCTGCAAGTACTGGATAATATAGCTCCCAATACGGATGACCTCTGGCTCCGATGGGCTGCACTATTGCATGATATTGCCAAGCCCGCCACAAAAAAATTTGAAGAGGGCATCGGCTGGACATTTCATGGGCATGAAGTAGTAGGGGGGCGAATGGTGCCTAAAATTTTCAATCAGCTCAAACTGCCTCAGAATGAAAAAATGCGTTTTGTTCGTAAGATGGTTGAATTACACCTCAGGCCCATCAGTCTCACAAAAGAAAATATAACGGACTCCGCTATACGCAGATTACTGTTTGATGCCGGGGAGGACCTGGAAGCATTGATGGCACTTTGTGAAGCAGATATCACTTCTAAAAACAAACATAAGGTTAAACGCTTCCTTGCTAATTTTGAGATGGTCAGGAAGCGACTGAAGGAAGTGGAAGAAATGGATCAGTTGCGAAACTGGCAGCCTCCTGTAACCGGAGAAATGATTATGGAAACATTTGGTCTTCCACCTTCCCGTGAAGTAGGGGAGATCAAGACGGCCATTCGTGAAGCGATCCTTGACGGTATCATCCCAAACAACTATGATGAAGCCTGGGCATTTATGCTGGCTAAAGCAAAGGAGTTGAATCTGGAGCCACTTAGCGGTAATGAAAAATGTAAATCTTAGCGTTCTTACTCTCTTTGCGGTTAAATAACTGCTTTTTCTTAATTTAGCGTATGCCTATACTTAAATTCAGGGTTTATTTCGAAGAAGATGACAGCGTTTACCGCGATATCGTTATCCGTCATGACCAGCATTTTATCGACCTGCACCTTCAGATCCTTAAAAGTTTTGAGTTTGACAGCAAGCATGAAGCAACCTTTTATCGCAGTAATGATTACTGGCAACGCGGCAGGGAGATAACTCTCGAAAAATACGAAAAGGAATACCAGGCAGAACCATTATTAATGTCTGAAACCACCATTGGTTCAGAGATAAAAATGCCTAACCAGAAATTCATTTATGTGTACGATTTCAACCGGTATTGGCCTTTCCTGGTAGAACTGATCAATGTTTCAAAGGAAGAAAACCCCAAAATAACATACCCCTCCACCGTTCGGACAGAAGGCATTGCTCCAAGTCAGTATGGTACCAAAAGCATATTGGGCGATCGCTTTGTTGATGTGGAAGAAAAATACGACCTGTCTGCAGTATCAGAAGGTTTTGGAGAAGAAGGCGATAGTGATACAGATACCGGTGGTGAAGAAAGTGAAGAAGAAGTGCCGCCGGCTGAGGAAGAATTTTAAAGATATTCTTTGCGTTCCTGGTTCTTTGCGGTGAGTTATGAAAAATAAGACAGCCATTATTATTTCAGGGCCAACAGCTGTAGGCAAAACAGCTTTATCCATCCAACTGGCCCGCCATTTTAACACAGAGATCATTTCTGCTGATTCCCGGCAATGTTACAGGGAACTTAATATTGGTGTTGCAAAACCAACTCACGCAGAACAGGAATTGGTAAAACATCATTTTATTAATTCGCACAGCATCAACGATAATATTACTGCTGCTGGATTTGAGCAATATGCACTTCAAAAAACAAGTGAAATTTTCAGGGAGCACGATCAATTGATTGTTACCGGTGGAACAGGGTTATACCTTAAAGCCTTTATATCTGGTTTTGATGCCATGCCTGCGGTTGCTGGAGAAACCAGGGAACTTGTACGGACTGTTTATTTGAATGAAGGCCTGGTTGGTCTTCGTAACAGGCTTGAAAAAGAGGACCCGGTTTTTTCCGCTTCAGATGATCTGAAAAACCCCCAACGTATGATGCGTGCGCTTGAATTTGTACGTACAACGGGAACGTCTATCCGAAATTATCAGCAGTCGGGTAAAAAAGAAAGACCATTTGATATTATTCAAATCGGCCTTGAATTGCCGAGACCATTGTTGTATGACAGGATCAATGCCCGGGTGGATGAAATGATGGAACAAGGCTTACTGAATGAAGTAAAAGAATTGGTTCCGCATAAGCACCTGAATGCATTGCAAACTGTGGGCTATCGGGAATTATTTGATTTCCTGGATGGTAAAATAGGTCTCGAAAAAGCAGTTGACAAAATAAAACAAAACACAAGGCACTATGCAAAACGGCAACTGACCTGGTTTAAAGCAGATCCTTCCATTAAATGGTTTGATCCTGGTGATGTAGACAGCATCCTGGCGTTCATCCTGTCTTTGCGGTTAGATTAGAATTTTACACCAAATGTGAGTAAGATATTACCCGTTCCGCCATTAACACTTGTTGGCGCATAGAACCCCTGGTCAAGCTGGTAAGGATAATAGCCGTCTTTCGTTAATTGATGAACATAGGTAAGGTCTATGAATTTCCCTTTGTTCCTGTAACCTATACCACCACTGATATTCATTTTGCTTCCCTTGATATCATTGGTTTCATAAGGGTTGCCAAACCAGGCAAAACCACCCCTGACCATCCAGGTATTAAATTTCAATTCACCACCTATGCGTGCATTAAAGGCAGATTTATAAATGTTATCAATGGTCTTATTCAGTTCATCAAAATAAGCAGCCGAATTATTGGCGGGGTCAGAGGAACTAAATGAAGATCCCTTATAACTCACCCATTCCACATCGGCACTGATAAATCCTTTTTGGCGTGTAATGTCTTTTTCCTCCCTGAAAACATAGGAAAAACCAGCCATTAACCGCCATGGATTCAGCATGTCGTATGTAAATTCACCATTCTGTCCATTATTAAAATCACGGGAAGATTGTGTTTGCGGGCCGCTACCAGTGTATCCTTCAACGTCAGTTGTAACCGTGGTGGCATACCTGTCTTCCAGGTTGTAGAATGTTGGGGTATGAACGGCCAGGCCTAACCGAATATATTCCACGGGTTTGTAGATCATACCCATTTTAAGGTTTATTCCCAGTCCTGATGTCTTGAGATATTCCTCTGTTTTAAAATAATTGAAATCATTATTGGGATTCGTTGTAGCATCAGATTCAGTGTACGTACTTGTTCTTTCATAATTAATGGAGCTCCATAGCAGGGAGGCGCCAAGATAAAATTTATCACCCAGGTTTCCGCTAATGCCGAGGCCAAAATCAGTTATACCGCCACTTGTATTGATAACCTGGTTTTGTGTAACACCGGTTTGCGGCGTAGCGAGGCTACGGTAACCCGCAACCGAACCACCAGTTCCCTGAACCGTATCAATCAGGTATGTATTAAATGCAAGGCTTGAGCCGTAAGGGTAATTATTGGCCGCATCATTTGGATCGGTGACATTGTCGTTGATAAGTTCTTCGAGGTATTTTTCAGAATAAGAGCTTTGGTTATTCACTCCGTTCATCGTATAAGCGTTATTAAAATTTGCTGTCCGGTTGACACCTACGCCCCAGGTAAAGTTCCTCCAATTACTCCCTGGTTTACTGCTCATGGGAATGATAAATCCACTGGCTCCGAAATTGAACTGATTGTCTTTAGCTTTTTGCGTTTCCCCAAGGTAGTTAGCCTTATTGTTCTCAAAACTGTAGGCAGGTGTTAGTACAAACTCCCCGGTTTTATAAAATCCAAGACCCGCCGGATTCACAAATAAAGCCGAAAGATCGCCCCCCAGGGATACCATCGCACCACCGGCAGCCTGGCTTCTGGCGGTACCACTTTGCGTGAACCAGGAATATCGAAGTGCATCGGCAGGTTCCTGTGCAAACATTTTCATCGAGAGAATAAAAAAACACGAGAGTAGAATGCTACGCTTCATGAGTAAAGGTATTACAGGAAAAATAGTGTTAAAGAAAGAGCGGTATCAATTTACCGCTCTTTATGTAGAAGTTTGAAAGATCTTTAATTTCCGCCACCACGTGGGAATGACCGGGTAGGTGCACTGCTATTGCTGCTTCCGCTGCTGCTGCTCCTTGATCCTGATGAGGAATTGCCAGAACTGTTATTATTGCTCCTGGATGGTTCAAAAGTACGGGTTGGGCTGCTTGAACTCCTTTCAGAATTGTCGCTATTTGAATACCCGCCCCTTGGCCTGGATGAACTACTACCAGATCCGGAATAATCGATAGCTCGGGTGCTTCCGCTACCTGTACTCACATTATTAAATACCCTTATGCCAGAACGACCACCGGAACTTGCAGTACCAGTTCCGGAAGAAGGATTGCCATATATTGTACCACCGGTCTTGGGATCTATATAAACACCTTTATTCCTGTTGGATCCGGTATTGTTATATGTATTTAAATTGTAGGTTCTTGGTCCGTTTGCAACAGGGTTTTTGTAAACACCCTTCGGATTGACAATTACAACCGGCTGGCCGTAATAAACCGGGCAGAAAGGATTTGACAGGTAATAAGGGCTTCCCCAGTATGTACCTAAACCAATATGCCAGTTGCTATAGCCGTAACCAATTCCATACCCCATGCCATAATTCATACCATAATATGGATTGCCCCAACTGTTAAAAGCAAGCTGGCTGTTCCAGGTTGGATTGTTCCAGTACATATAGTCATCATCGAAGGCACTCCAGCGTTGGTTGGAAGATTTCATCCGGAGGTAACTTTCGTCTGTATACTCATCTGTAAACTTCCTGTTCTTATTGGGATCCTCATCTGTTTTTACAACGGCAGCCTGTTCCCTTCCAGGAGAATAATAAACATCATCAGGTGTCTGTCCTGATTTATACATGGTGCCGCAACTGCTCAAATAAGCTGCAGAGATGGCTAAAAGTAGAATTCGGGTCTTCATTTGATTGTGTTTATTTAATTTCTATACTAAGTTACTACATTTGCGCTTTCGTGTTTGTTAAAATACTAACGTAAAATAGAGGTTAAATTGCCCTAAAACATTGCACGACAATTGTTAAACATAGTCTAAATCATGAGCAAGGAAATTACGTCAAGAGCAACGGATTATTCGCAGTGGTATAACGATCTGATACTGAAGGGCGGACTGGCTGATTATTCAGCGGTCAGGGGATGTATGGTGATAAAACCTTATGGGTTTGCACTTTGGGAAAATATGCGCGATCAGCTTGATCGCATGTTTAAGGAAACAGGGCATGTGAATGCTTATTTCCCCCTGTTTGTACCTCGCACCTTCCTGGAAAAAGAAGAAGGTCACGCTGAGGGTTTTGCTAAGGAATGTGCTGTAGTTACGCACTATCGATTGAAAGCCAACCCCAATAAAAAGGGAGAACTGATGGTTGATCCTGATTCCAAACTGGAGGAAGAACTCATCATCAGGCCAACCAGTGAAACCATTATCTGGAATGCCTACCGCGACTGGATCCAGTCTTACCGTGATCTTCCCTTGCTGATAAACCAATGGGCCAACGTGGTAAGATGGGAGATGCGCACCCGCCTGTTCCTGCGTACGACAGAATTTTTATGGCAGGAAGGTCATACAGCACATGCCACTGCAGAGGAAGCCGTAGTGGAAACCAGAAAGATGCTTGATGTTTATGCTGATTTTGTGGAAGAATGGATGGCATTACCTGTTATCAAAGGAGTGAAAACCGCCAATGAACGCTTTGCCGGTGCTGTGGATACGTATTGTATTGAAGCGCTGATGCAGGATGGTAAAGCGCTGCAGGCCGGAACATCTCATTTCCTGGGGCAGAATTTTTCCAAAGCCTTTGATGTGAAATTCCTGAGTAAGGAAAATAAGCTGGAACATGTATGGGCCACATCATGGGGCACATCAACCAGGCTTATCGGTGCATTGGTGATGGCACATAGTGATGACCAGGGCCTGGTGCTTCCGCCAAAAATTGCCCCGCTTCAGGTGGTCATCGTTCCGATCTATAAAGGCGATGAACAAAAAGCGGTGATTGATACAAAAGTGAGTGAGATCATTAAAGAGTTGAAATCACTTAATATCAGGGTTAAATATGATGATTCTGACAATACCCGCCCGGGTTGGAAATTTGCAGAGCATGAATTGAAAGGCGTTCCGGTGCGAATCGCGATTGGTGCCAGGGATTTGCAAAATAATGTGGTTGAAATTGCCCGTCGTGATACAAAAGAAAAAATGTCCGTCAGCATGGATGGCCTTTCCTTCTTTGTAAAAACACTGCTTGATGAGATCCAGTTGCACCTTGTGGAAAGAGCCCGTGCTTACCGCGATGCGCATATTACCGAAGTGAATAGCTGGGAGGAGTTTAAGAAAGTACTGGATGAAAAAGGCGGATTCATTTCTGCTCATTGGGACGGCACTGGTGAAACCGAGGAAAAAATAAAGGAAGAAACCAAGGCAACAATACGCTGCATACCACTGGATAATCCGCAGAAAGACGGGGTATGTATTTATAGTGGAAAGCCAAGTAAGGAAAGGGTGCTGTTTGCAGTAGCTTATTGAGGGGCGAACGTGATGGAAGAATTGAGAAATCGAAAGTGGAAAATCGAAAATCGAAAGTAAAAGGCAGAATACATTAACTGCAAGAACGAAGTACGGATTAGGAAGTAAGAGGCTGAGTGTAGCGAAGTCCCGTGTATAGGGAGTGCGAAGAGAAAGGTGGTATACATTAACCGTAGAGGTGCCGGAATGCCAACTGTCGGATTAAATATTGTCTATCTCAATTAAATATAATTGCATCTCAATTCTTCAATCTGTAATTCCTGGCATTCACTTTCCATTTTCGACTTTCGATTTTACACTTTTTTGTATTTGCCTTTCACTTCCTTATTCCTTATTTTTTGTTTCTTATTTCTTAGCGGTTAGCCTTTACCGGTAATATGGTTATAATCTTTAATCACAGTTTCCAAAAAAGAAACCGCTTCATGATTTTCAGTAACGCCTAATAACGTCCTCGTCTTTTCATATGCCTTCTGCAGGATCGCATTGCTGTTATAAGGGTCTTTCAAATACCTGTTTATAACCTCTTTCAGCAAAGAAATATCTGAGTCGTTTAACAGGTATACCATGTTGAATTGAGGGATATAATCAACCTGGGTTTCGCTGAAAAGGGTGTCCTGGAAAGCTGTATTGGGATTTGTCCTTACAACGGTAGTCCCGGCCATGATATCGCCCAGCCTTTGTGCTTTGTCTGATAAGGAAATGGTGAGGATGGCAATTACTCCACTACCGATCATATCATCAATAATCCGGAATATCCACCTGATCAGGTATTGTCCGATATTGGGTTGATTACCATTCAGGCTGATCACTTTTATCTGTTTCGCTTTTTTGCCAAGGCTTTGTCCATTCAGGAAGATCTCACATAAGAGCTGGTAGAAAAAAATGGGGAGTACCAAAATCAGGGGAGTCCAGGTGCCTGCATTAAACACACCTGTGGCATCTGAAATCAAAAAAACAGTAATGGTATAAGCGGCATAGATCAATACATCTATTATGTATGCTATAAGCCTGTCGCCAATACCGGCCAGTTCATATTCAAGTTCAATATTTTGAGAGGTTTGGATTTTGATCGTCGGCATGTTGCAATTTAGCGGATTTCGGAAAAGGTTTTAAACGAACATCGATTTTAATCCGTTATTGGTTATAACGCTATTTTTACCCGACTTGTTTTATGGGGTTCAGACAGTTTTTATTACATTCGTTCTTTATGCGTGAAGCCCTTTTCCTAAAACAAAATAAAGAACGTTGGGCAGCCTATGAACTGGAGCCCACTAATGATCCGGATCAACTGGCAGAACGTTTTATTCAACTTACAGACGACCTGGCATTTGCCCGTACTTTTTATCCCAAAAGCAAAACAGTTCAGTACCTGAATGGTTTGGCAGGAAGTATTCACCTCGCTATTTATAAAAACAAAAAAGAAAAACAAAACCACATTATTGAATTCTGGAAATACGAATTGCCGCTGGTGATGGCTAAAAACCAGCGTGCATTACTCTATGCTTTTCTTTTCTTTATCAGTTTTGTGCTCATTGGCGTTTTGTCTGCGCATTATGACGAAAATTTTATCCGGCTCATTTTGGGTGATGGATATGTAAACATGACCAATGAAAATATTGAAAAAGGTGACCCGTTTGGCGTGTATAAAAGCCAGGATCCGATGATCATGTTCCTGGGGATAGCATTCAATAATATTTATGTTTCCTTCCGTGTTTTTGTGATGGGGCTAATGCTGGGGGTAGGAACGGTATATGGCTTATTTTATAATGGTGTCATGCTTGGATCTTTTCAATATTATTTTTTTTCCAAAGGGCTGGGCTTTGATTCTATATTGGTAGTATTCATTCATGGTACGCTGGAAATTTCAGCGATCATCATTGCCGGTGCAGCTGGTTTGATTTTGGGAAACAGCATCCTTTTCCCTAAAACACTCACCCGGATCCAATCTGTGACCAGGGGGGCAAAAGACGGCGTGAAAATTATTGTTGGGTTATTGCCGGTATTCCTGCTGGCGGCCTTCTTTGAAGGATTTATCACCAGGCACACTGATATGCCGGTATGGATGAGTTCCTTTATTTTGCTGGCATCACTTTTTTTTATCATTTATTATTTTGTTATTTATCCGCGAAAATTAATGCGCAGGATTTCCGATAATTCGCCTGTCGGAGAAGGTAGTTTATCATTTTACCATAACGATCAATCTTAATATCATGCAGACCTTACACCCATTACGCAGAACCAGGGATTTTGGGCAAACCATCAGTGACACGGTCCAGTTTTTGAAAGTGCATTGGAAAAACCTCATCCTGCTATACCTGATTTTTGTGGTTCCCTTCCTGTTGATTGGAACTTTGCTTGGCGCCAGCAGCTTTTCAGCATTTTTTACACATGTAGGATCAAGAATTTCCAGCATTGATAATCCATTATCGCTTTTCACCCCCCAGTTTATCATTGCCATAGTGTTATTATCCCTTTCCTTTATCGCTTATTTGACAGTGGTTAATTTATATATGAAACTATTTGAGGAAAACGGCGGAATTGCCCCAACTATTTCTGATGTTGGTTCCCGGTTTGCCGGAAAATTCTTTTCGAATATTGGTTATTTGTTCATGGTTTTCATCATCATGATATTATCGGCTTTTATGGCAATAATACCCATTGTTGGTATACTGGTATATATGTTTGGCGCATGCTATGTCATGATTTGTCTTTCCCTTCTTTTTCCGATTAATACAATCGAAGAAAACCCATTTATGAATTCTTTTTCCCGGATGTTTTATCTCATCAAAAACCGGTGGTGGTATACTTTTGGCATTGTCATCATACTTGGTTTGATTTATTATTTCTTTGCGGCTGTAATAGGGTTGGTTACAAACCTGATTTTTGGATTCAGTTCCATTAATTTTTTGGATCAAAAAGGAAGTTTCAGTTTTATGACCGAAAAATACTTCCTGGTAATGGGGCTTTCTTCCATCATCCAGCAGGTTTTTTACCTTATCATCCATGTAGGTATTGGCATGCATTATTTTTCCCTGAAGGAAGAGAAAGACGGAAGCGGCCTGGAAGACAGGCTGGAACAACTGGGCTCAGGTGGAAATGTACATGGCCAGATTGAAGAACAGTATTAATCACAGTATATTGGCGATCAGGATTTATTTCAGGTATGCATTTATGTTATGGCTGTCGGGTATATTCTTCCAGTCTGCTGCTGCATTACCCGGACTTAAGAAAGACAGCAGTAAAGTGGAGATAAGGACCATCCCGTCAAAAAAACTGGATACTTACAAGGCTGATAAAAATTTTCAGTATCAGCAGCAGGTGCCGGAAAGTATGAGTTTGTGGGACAGGTTCTGGCGTTGGTTCTGGCAGAAAGTAGGCGCACTGATGGAAAATAATGGCGTCAAAATGGGCCTGAAAGTATTGATGTATGTTGCCCCCGTGGTCATTTTCATTTTTGCGATCCTGCGTTTTATGGGGATGGAGAAAGTGATGTTATGGATCAGTGGGAATAAGTCTTCCAATACTCCATTCGATATCCATGAAGAGGACATTTACGGGATCAACTTCAATGAAGCTATTGATGAAGCAGTTGCGCAGGGACGTTACCGTGATGCCACCCGGCTGCATTACCTTAAAACATTGAGGGCGCTCTCTGATCTTGGGAGGATAAACTGGAATAAACATAAAACCAATTTTGATTTTGCCCATGACCTTTCAGGCACTCCATTGGCAAAAGGATTTACAGACATCACCCGGTTATATGAGTATGCATGGTACGGGGAGTTACAGGTCAGCGAACCTGAGTATGACCTGGTTAAAGAACATTTCAGGCAATTTGAAAAAGAAATTGGCGCATGAGGTGGCTGCGTGGATATATCGTTATTATTGTGCTCATCATAGGTGCATATTTGTATGCGGAGTATAAAAGGCCACCAGTGATCGACTGGACGCCAACCCTGAGTTATCTTGATAAGATCCCTTACGGAACATTTATTGTTTTCAACCAGTTGAAAGAACTTTTTTTGGAGAAGCCTGAGGTTTTGCGGATACCTGTTTACGATAAAGTGAATAACAGCAAAGACAGCGGTGAGGTATATATTTTGGTTGCAGGAGAAATTTCTACTTCCGGCACTGACGAAAAAGAACTGCTTCAATATATTTCAAGGGGCAATACAGTATTCATGGCTGCTGAAAATTTCAGTAAGGGCCTGCGCGATACCCTGAATATTAAAGTCAAATCCGTTTTTTATACAGAATTTGATAAAGATTCTGTTTCACTACACCTGGTGAATCCGGCTTTTGGGAAAGAAGTTTCCTACCAAATGCAAAAGCATACGGTAGATGGCTATTTCAGTGAATTTGATACGGCTAAAGCAGCCGTACTGGGGATGAACAATAAGGGTAAGGTTAATTTTGTCCGATATAATTTCGGAAAAGGACAGTTATTGCTGCATGCAGCTCCCATGGCTTTTACCAATTATTTCATACTAACGGATAAAAACAGTCGCTATATTGAACAGGCACTTTCTTATCTTCCTAAAGATGCAACTGCTGTTTACTGGGATGAATATTATAAGATCGGCAGGGGAGGGCCAACCACTCCGTTAAGGGTGATCCTTTCCAAGCCCCCTTTGAAGGCTGCTTATTTCCTTGCACTGGCCAGTATCATCCTGTTTATTCTTTTTCAGTCGAAGCGTAAGCAGCGGATTATACCTGTTTTGGAAAAACCGCGAAATGCTACCATGGATTTTGTGGAAACGGTCAGCCGGGTATATTACAACCAGCAAAACCACCGCAATATTGCCCTTAAAAAAGTAACTTACCTCCTGGATAATATTCGTAGCATGTATGGTTTGCAGACGCAAAACCTGGATGAGGAATTTGAAAAACGCCTTTCACATAAATCCGGCGTCCCGATCCAGCAGGTAAGGGAAATGGTTAGTATGGTACACAGGGTGCGAAGTAATGAAACTGTATTAGCGCCGGAACTCATGCATTTCAGCCGGCTTATTGATGAATTTTATAAATCCCGTTCATAATGACAGAACAACAACCGGAATCAGTATTTCAAAACAGAACAGATCTTACGGCGTTGAGTGAAGCCGTTGCGCGCATCAGGGCAGAAATTGCCAAAGTGATCGTTGGGCAAACGGCCATGGTAGACCAGTTAATTGCTGCCTTGTTGAGTAATGGCCATGTATTGATAGAAGGTGTACCAGGGGTTGCCAAAACACTTACTGCAAAACTTATGGCAAAAAGCATGGCCATACCTTTCTCCCGCATACAGTTTACACCAGACCTCATGCCAAGTGATGTACTGGGAACTTCTGTTTTTAATCCGCGTGATGTGCGCTTTGATTTCCGCCAGGGCCCCATTTTCAGCGGTATTGTACTGATCGATGAGATCAACCGGTCGCCAGCCAAAACACAATCTGCCCTTTTTGAGGTTATGGAAGAAAGGCAGGTAACCATTGACGGTAGTACATATCCCATGCATAAACCATTTATGGTATTGGCTACACAGAACCCGGTGGAACATGAGGGGACATATCGGCTGCCAGAGGCGCAGCTCGACCGTTTTCTTTTTAAGATCAATGTGCCTTATCCCACACTTGAGGAGGAAGTAAAAATTCTGGAAGAACATCACAAGCTCCGTTCTAATAACCTGCTGGACAGTATCCAGCCGGTACTCAACAGCGACCAGATCATTTACCTGCAGGAACTGATCCGGGGGATTCATGTGGAAGAGAAACTCATTCGTTTCATTGCGGATATCATAACCTCAACGAGGGATAACAGGTCGATTTTTTTAGGCGCTTCTCCCCGTGCATCCGTTGCAGTGTTGCAGGCATCCAAAGCTTTTGCCGCAATGCAGGGCCGGGATTTTGTTACCCCGGAAGATATCATATATATCATTCCTCCGGTTTTAAGGCACCGCATCATATTAACTCCTGAAAAGGAAATGGAAGGCATCAGTACAGACACAGTTATCGCCCAACTGATCAGTGCATCCGAAATACCCAGGTAGTGAAAACTTTTTTTAAACACTATATAGCCCCTCTATACCTTAGTAACAGGTTGTTTTTTTTGCTGGGCACAGCCGCCATGTTGTTTGTGGCTTCTTTTTTCCTTCCCTGGCTGGGAGCTGTGCCTGGTATTGTTACACTTGTTATCATATTGCTGCTCATACTCGATTATGCTTTACTGTTTGGCAGCAGAAATGGTTTGATGGCAGAAAGGGTCATACCGGAAAGGCTGAGCAATGGAGATGATAACCCGATATCTGTACACGCTAAAAACAACTACCCATTTACGTTATCTTTGGAGATCATAGATGAGATCCCGTTTCAGTTCCAGATCAGGGATCTTTCATTTTCGGCTACTTTGCCTGCCGGAAGTCATAAAGAGATTAGATATCAACTCCGGCCTGTTAAGCGGGGTGAATATGATTTCGGCTTATTGAATATTTATGGCCGAAGTCCGCTGGGGTTAACTGTGCGGCGTTTCCGTTTTGGTGGTCAGCAGATGGTGCCGGTTTATCCGTCCTACCTGCAAATGCGCCGTTTTCAGTTACTGGCCATCAGTAACAGGCTGAGTGAAATCGGGGTGAAAAAGATCAGGCGGATAGGGCATAGCATGGAATTTGAACAAATTAAAGATTATGTGCAGGGAGATGATATCCGGACGATCAACTGGAAAGCCACGGCCCGCCGGAACCAGATGATGGTGAATAGCTTTACAGACGAAAAAAGCCAGCAGGTATATTGTGTGATCGATAAAAGCAGGGTAATGAAAATGCCGTTCAAAGATTTAAGCTTATTGGATTATGCTATCAATGCATCACTTGTTTTGAGCAATGTGGCTTTGCTTAAACAAGATAAAGCAGGATTGATCACATTTTCGGAAGATATCGGCCATTTTTTACCGGCATCAGGCAAAGCCACCCAGATGAACAATATCCTGGAGGTTTTATACAGGCAGAAGACCCGGTATCTTGAAAGTGATTTTGAAAAACTATATACTTTAATACGGCAGCGTATTACCCAACGCAGCCTGGTGGTGCTCTTTACCAATTTTGAATCTCTTACTGCCTTGCACCGGCAAATGATCTATTTACGCAAGATCGCCCGCAATCATTTACTCATGGTTGTTTTCTTTGAAAATACAGAACTTACCAACAGGCTTCTGCAACCTGCAGACAACCTGGAAGAAGTTTATACACAAACCATTGCGGCAAAATTTGCCTACGAAAAAAAATTAATCGTTCGGGAACTTCAGCACCATGGTATCATTTCCATACTCACGCCTCCGGAAGAATTAACGGTCAATACAGTTAATAAATACCTGGAGCTAAAAGCCAGACAAGCGATCTGATCTTTGCATTCCTCGTTTCTTCGCGGTTAAGCATATCCCGGTCTGACGGCCTCCGTCTGACCGCCTGTTGAGATCATTCCCATCAGGCGGTCAGATGTAAGATCATGCCCTGCCATGTTGATGAGTAAAACGTCAGACCGGGATGCGTACGGTAACCCGGTCTGACGGCCTCCGTCTGACCGCCTGTCGGGATCATTCCCATCAGGCGGTCAGACGTAAGAGCATGCCCTGCCATGTTGATGAGTAAAACGTCAGACCGGGACGCGAACGGTAACCCGGTCTGACGGCCTCCGTCTGACCGCCTGATCGATAGGAAGGTAAAAAGTTTTTAATCTCGAAATTATGGGGTTGATTAATTCAACAAAATTGAACTGTTTTTTTCTCTTCATTCATTAGTTGAATCACAAGAAATCAAATTATCTGCCTGCATATTTTTGTCAGCTAAACATAATTTATGCATTTTGATACTGGAAATTTGTATCACATATTTAACCAGGGAAATAATAAAGATCAAGTATACATAGATAACGAAGATTATTATTTTTTTCTTAGATTAATTAGAAAAGATTTACTCCCAGTTTCAGAAATTCTTGCATACAGCCTCATGCCAAATCATTTTCATATAATGATTTTTACAGATGAAAGATGCAAGACCATGATAAGGCAGGGAGGTATAATCATTGATCCTGTCACAAACGCAATTAGAAAAATATTAAGTCGCTATGCAAGGTCTGTTAATGATAAATACGGATTTTCCGGATCAGTTTTTTGTCAGAAAACTAAAGCAAAGTGTTTGAGTGAAATGCAAAATAAAACAGTCGATCCATTTTATAAACAGGATTATTATTTTAATTGCTTTAAATATATTCATCAAAACCCTCTCAAAGCAGGTTTAGTAGACAGTCTTGAAGATTGGCAATTTTCCTCTTATTTAGATTACGCAGGATTGAGAAATGGAACTTTGTGCAATAAAGAATTGGCTTCTTTGTATTGTTCTTATAGAACAGAATCTTTTGCTCAAATTTGTCGGGATATGAGTGGTATGAATTATTAGGTTTGAATCTTCGTAGGCGGTCAGACGTAAGACCATGCCCTACTATGTAGATGAGTAAAACATCAGACCGGTATGTGAGATGCGTACGTTAACCCGGTCTGACGGTCGCCGTCTGACCGCCAGTCGGGATCATTCCCTTCAGGAGGTCAGACATAAGAGCATGCCCTACTATGTTGATGAGTAAAACGTCAGACCGGGATGCGGGATGCGTACGTTAACCCGGTCAGACGTATGAGGTTTCTCCGCAATGGGGATGCGTATTGCGTCAGACCGGGTTCCGCATCGTTACCCGGTCTGAATTAACTTAACTCAAGTACTTACGATTTTAGGGTTAAGCCTTTATCATATAGTACACGCAGGTTGTAAGGAAGTCGCGCAAATAAGGTATGGCTGCAATAACGCCCAATTGCTTTTTGGGCTTAACGCCAAATTTGTATTGATAGATGGGATTGATCAGGTAAAACCTTTTTGCCGGAATTGTATATCCTGATGATTTTACAATTCTTTCAAACCTTTCAATGGATATACCTGTTGCCTTGTTTTCCAGCAGTTCCCGGATAACCGGGTCATATTCTCCTGATAATGTAAGTATGCCTTTATAAATTGGATTCGGTAATAAGTGGAAATAAGGCAAAACGGAAAGGAATTTGCTTTTGCATACCTGCTGATGGCCTCCATGCGGCATATACCAGGGCGGAAAGCCAAAGAAAACCTGCCCACCCGGTTTTAAGAATTTTTTCAGGTAAGGAATGAATTTTTCCTGGTCGGGAATATGCTCTATTACATCTTTAAGTAATATTAAATCAAACTGACCACTGAAGCGTTCCAGCGCAGCTTCTTCATAGATATTCTGGTTGACGATTTCAACCTGGCCCCTGCTTATATAATCAGACAGCAGGTTTTTGGCATATCCGGATTTCAACTCATCCAGTTCAATACCTACCGCATTGCAGCCAAGTTCCAGGAATGGAATTAACACCCCACCTTCACCACATCCGATATCCATCACTTTTAAGGCAGCAGAGACGGGTACTGTTTGTTCTATAAAGGGTAGAACATATTGCCGCGCATTATCTACCTGTTGCTGGTACCGTATTTTATAGTCTGTATGTTGTGCTAACGTCATGGTTCAGGATAATAAAGATAAAATTATCACATAAAAAGGCAGCTTAAAAAATTAAGCCCTGTACATTTGCGCAAAAGTACACATTGAAGATCGAAAGCTGGCAGGAACCGTATGCAGAAGGGAAAGTTTTATTGATCGATAAACCTTTGACATGGACATCATTTGATGCCGTGAAAAAGATCCGCATCCTTACAAGGATCAGCAAGATCGGGCATGCCGGTACACTTGACCCGCTGGCTACAGG
>JAHEEX010000175.1 GCA_024640465.1 Sphingobacteriales bacterium
ACTTAAAGGCCGTATCCCTAAGCAATGCTTCCAGTAGGACAAATTTTTCTGGTTTTATTATGGGTAAGGAAGACTGGTTTAATTCATCAGTAAAAATTTCCTGTTGCAGGGAATCCCACCAGTTGATAAAAACAGTTGGACCCTTTTCTTCCGGATCGTTTCTAAGATTCCAACCCGTAATTATATCCAGGTAATTTTTATCCGTTTGATCAAGTGAAGACCTGTCTAAGTATCTCAATAATATGGGACGGGCATATTCGGCAAAAACATTATAATTATCGTTCTGGAGTTTCATCATATCCTGGGGTGTTACATTCTGCATGGCAGAAAGACGACGGTTAATGATAATTCCCCGGTAAACATCATAATTCCCCGGAATGAAATAAGGATAAGTGGAATCCACCGGACGTTGATTAGCTGAACTGATATAACCCTCTGACGGATTAATTACATGGGGATTTTCTTCTTGTGGGATAAATCCTTTCCACATATAGCTGCTGTCAACCCCCGGCATTACAAATAAACCCTGGTCTTTCCAGCGTAGCGGAAATGTAGCCTGCTGCCATAATGCAATATCTCCATTTTTAGAAGCAAAAAGCATGTTCTGCCCCGGTACATTGAAGTATTTTATGGCAACGAGATAATCATCATAATTCTTTGCCCTGTTAAGAAGGTGCCACATTTTCAATATATTGGAGGGGTCATGGGCAACCCACCTTAATGCATATGCGCGATTATCTTTTAAAACATCCTGGTTGCTTTTATCATACATTACCGGACCGAATACAGTATAAGAAACGGTATCCAACACCGTTACAGCGTCTTTCACTTTTATTTCCTCAATCCTGTTTTCTGACATTTTCCAGGAGTTATTAAACCAGTATTCCTGTCGCGATTCATCTTTGAACTTAATATCATAATAATCCTTTACATCGCGTCCGGAATTCGTAAATCCAAAAGCGATATTTTCATTGAATCCAATGACAATGCCCGGAATCCCAGGGAAGGAAACTCCATAAGCATTGAATCCGGGTGTATGTAACTGCATTTCAAACCAAATGGCGGGTAGGGATAAACGTAAGTGGGGATCATTGCTCAAAATAGGCCTGCCGCTTTTTGTTCTTGAGCCGGCAACTGCCCAATTATTGCTTCCGTTTGCCGGGTTTGGTTTAAATTCTTCCGTAAACCAGGTGGAGTCTGTTCTGTGCAGGTATACAGAATCCATCTTTGCAGGTTCTGATGGCAAGCCTCCGGGAAGAGCAAATGGAGTGCCTTTGGGAACAATTGGGGCTAGTGAATCTGCTATTTCAGGAAAGAGCAACCTGAAATTTTCTTCACCCAGAACCTGAAGTGCATGGGTGAATTCAAAATCCCTGTCATAACCGGCCAGGTCGTTTGTCATGGCTTTTGTGAATAGTGCCGTTTTGAAATTCGTCCATTTTTCCGGTTTGTATCCGAGTAATTTATATTCAACAGGGAGTTCACTGCTGTTGAGTGTGGCGATATATGCGTTTACACCTTCTGTATAGGCATCCATAGATGCTTTGATCTCTCCATCTTTTTCCATTTCTTTCAGTGCATTTTCCGCAGCGTAAACCATCCCCATTCTGCGTTGGGTACGATCGTAACTGATGGCTTTGTCGCCAATGATCTCACTAACCCTGCCTGCTGCTGCATACGTTTGAAATTCCATTTGCCATAACCTGAACCTGGCATGCAGGTATCCCTGTACAAAATATGCATCATGATCATCTTCCGCAAAAACATGGGGCACCAGGCGTTCATCAAGAAAAACTTCAACTTTGCCCTTAAGTTCCGGGAATTGTAATTCATCATCAAACCCTGCATTGACTGGTTCGGCATTTTGCCAGAGGCCCTCCTGGGGACTAAGTAATTTTCCTAAAGGAGCCGGAAGAACTTTACGGGAATCAAGTGTATAGATCAGTCCAATGGTAAGTAAAAGTGCCAGCAGGAAACCAACAATTCTCATCATGCAAATATTAATCAACGAAAATAATAAAAAAGAAAAGTTTCCACCTTGAAATTATAGCTTTTGAGCCTTCTGACCAGTTTGTATTTTGTATTGTAATTTTGCACGAAGAACTTTCTTTTTATGACTGTTGAAAAAAGCCTGAAAAGTATACTCCGCCTGAAGTTGCCTACAGATCCCCGCTGGGTTGACCTGGCATCTATATCCCTTGAGGAAGTACTCACCGATCATGCCTATTGTGAACAGAAAGCTGCCACCAGTTGTATTTCCCTGATTCAACTATATGCCGGAAAGGAAAAACTGGTAAATGAGCTGGCTCCAATTGTTACGGAAGAATGGGGACATTTCCGCCAGGTGCTGAATGAATTAAATCGCCGTGGCCTGAAACTGGGCCGGCAAAGAAAGGATGTTTATGTTAATGCACTGATCCCTTTTCAGAAAAAAACAGGTACGGATGAGGACCGCTTATTGGATAAGCTACTTTTCTGTGCACTTATTGAAGCGCGAAGTTGTGAACGGTTTAAAGTGTTGAGCGAAGGGCTGAATGATGCCTATATGCGTAATTTTTATAGGAAGTTTATGGTAAGTGAAGCCGGCCATTATACACTCTTTATCAACCTGGCAGATACCTACGTGGATAAAAAGAAAGTAAGGGAAAGGTGGAAAGAATGGCTGGCTTTTGAAGCGGAGGTTCTGGCTACAATGGAAACACGTGGCGACAGGATGCACTGAATAATTACCAATAGTTTTTTGTGGTTTATACCTTTCATTGCTTTTTTATAAAAAACGAAACAGTAAAACGGGCCCCCACTGGCTATTTTTTTCGAAGGTCAGGACGAAAAATAACTAAGTTCTTCACTGAAGTCAAGAAAAGGAAATCTTCCTGATAATTCCATGGCGATAGCATGATTTTTTTGCAGGAATTTTTTATGCATGTCTGATCCCGGATGCTGGGGTCTATGCGCCAAAGCTGCATTGAGTTTATAAATTTCTTTCATAGCCTCCCGGGTGCTATCGGAAAAACTGCAGTCGGCAAATTTTTCCCAAACATAGTTGGTTGCCTGGTAGTTTGGATGCACCATGTCTTCTGCATAAAAACGGTAATCCCTTAAGTCATCGATTACCAGCTCATAGGCAGGGAAATAAAATATTTTATTGAATTTATTTACCAGGTGGTGAATTGCCTGTATCAATACTGCTTTGCTCCGGTTATTCTCTACGAATCCATCACGCAGGTGCCTTACCGGGCTGATGGTAAAAATGATCTTCATATCCGGATTAAATAAATATACCCGGTGGATCAGGTTATCAAGTTCTGATAAAACTTCTTCAACAGATAATAACCTCTTTCTAAAAAGCCCTGCCGGTGCTTTATGACAATTGGCTACAATTTGTCCGTTTTCCAATTGATAAACAAAAGCGGATCCCAAAGTGAGTATCAGCCATTGGGCGTTTTTCATGAATTGATGGCCGGATTCAATGGAATGATTCATGGATGAAAGTGCAGCGGCAGGATCAGGATCTGAAAAGCGACTGTGAAAATCCCAGCCTGACCAAATGCCCTGGTCGAGAAAAATATCTGACTCGGTATAATGCTTATTGGTAATACATGCCTGAACAGATCTGGCAAGGCTTACAGGATTGAAAAGGATTCCGTGTGGATTATCAAGTATCTGAAATTTATATTGTTTGAGTTTGGCCGACATATGTTCTGTAAAACAAGACCCTGAAAGCATGATCCTGTCACGCAGGTTAATTTTTTCCGGCATTGCCGGGGGGTCAAATGATAAATGGAACTCCATAAATGCCCGGTCTTTTATAATGTTGAATATCTAATATCTATACTGTAAAAAGGCTTCATTAATTTGAGCCGAATAAATTGTTGGCTATTTCCAGGCTCTTTTCTAATGCAATGTTATTCAGGCCAAGGTCAATTCCATTTTCTGTAAAATAATCGATCAGCCATTCTGTATTTATATTACCCACCAATTCATTGCCTGCCATAGGGCATCCTCCAATTCCTCTTAATGCGCCGTCAAATCTTTGGCAACCAGCCAGGAAAGCAGCTGCAGTTTTGTCTTTCCAGTTGCCTGGCGTGGAATGAAGGTGTACCCCGATGGTGGCATCCGGCAATGATTTTATGAGCAGTTTGGTAAGACGGTTCACCTGTTCAGGGTTTGCCAGGCCAACTGTATCCGCAAGGGAAATAATATTGATTCCCAATTCATGGCATTTCATTGCCCAATGTAAAACATCACCTTCACTATATGGATCTTTATAAGGATTGCCAAATGCCATGGAAAGATAAATCACCATTTCTTTACCCGAATTCGAGCAAATATTCCTGATCTCTTTCACTCTTTCAAAGGATTCAGTGATGGTACTGTTTGTATTTTTTTGCTGAAAAGTTGGTGAAACTGAAAATGGAAAACCAAGGTACCGTACACCCATAAACGAAGCGGCTTCTTCCGCCCCCCTGCCATTGGCAATAATGGCCAGTAAACTGGTTTTGCTTTCCTTCCAGTTGAGAGATTCCAGTACTTCCCGTGTATCTGCCATCTGGGGTATCGCCTTAGCAGATACAAAACTGCCAAAATCCAGCGTATGGAAACCTACCTGAAGTAATTCCTGCAGGTATTCAATTTTTTTATCTGTTGGGATAAGTACAGGCCAGCCTTGCATGGCATCCCTGGGGCATTCAATAAGTTGAACAGAAGAATTCATCGGTTATTTATCTAATGCAAAATACAACAAACCATACTGTTTTCTGTATAGTTATGCAGGCTGCAGGAATTTTTGCCAATCAATGTGTTTTGATGGTGCACCGGGAATAAAAAATAACCATTTATCCCGTTCAATGTATCAGGCTTTTCACCTTATCGGTTCTGAAATTACTGATTCTTTCCCGGATGAGGTTAAAGAACCGCGTCCTTGCTTTTTCACCGCTTACACTAATCAAGGTTGATTTTCGAATGATATTTTCCATAAAATCCCATGAATATGCGCCAAATTCCTGGTCGTTTGTTACCAGGAAATTGATGGCAGAATGTGTCAGAACAGTCATTTTTGTTTCGCCAACGAGTGCAACAGCTTCATTGTCGCCAAAGTGAAAATCATGAACAAAAATTTTATGCATACAAGCACTGTCACACACTTCTTCTCCCGGAAGGAATTTTTTCCCGGTTTGAGCCATTAATTCTATATGATCAATCATTTTCTCAACTGAATCATAAATGCGATTAAGGTCCTGAACAGAATTGAAACCTTTGGTTACTTTAAAATATTCAATTTGCCGAAGGTCTGTAAGTATATTATCCGGATTCATGATCTCAATGGTAGGTATTTTGATAAATACCTGCAGTATTTTTTTGATCAGTTTTAAATTCTCTGCCGATAAAAGGTCAAAAGTAAAATGGGTATTTTTGAATTCAGGAAACTGGAAATGTGTTTTCATCCACAAATAGTATTTGAAAGCAATCAAATCCGGAAACATCAGGTAGAAAAAAATTGAAATATCTTTATTCTGATAAATAAGTTGTTTTTCTTTAAAGCTGTTTATATGCTCCAGGTTATCCAGCATTTGCTGCAGGAAATGCTCAAAACTAAAACTACCTGGAGATAAAAATTGTCCATTGAACAGCACTTTTCCCTCGCCAAGGCTTAGTAGTTGATCGATGGAAATATTAAAAGCAGAGCAAAGCTGGCTGAGCTCTTCAAAAGATAATTCCTTTTCTCCTCTTATTCTTCTGTATGCACTGTCAATACTAATATTCAATAAATTGGCAATATTGTCCGGCAAGGAAATATGAGCAGGTAAACCCGACCTTATTTGATTGAACAGCATTGTTTGAATTTCAGCTGAACGCATAGAAGCGCATGTGTATTTTACTTTCTTTAAAAATTGGTTAATGTATCAATCCTGTTTTCCCTGTATGCGTTGATCCTTTCCCTGATCATATTAAAAAAACGGTTTCGCTCCTTTTCCCCAACAAAACTGATGTAGGCTGATTTGCTTATGATCGTATCCAAAAACTTTTTTGTATAATCACAATAGGTTCTGTCTGTAGTGGTAATATAGTTGATTCCATTATGTACTTTATAGCAACGCCTGTTGCCATCCAGTGTAACCAATTGTGTATTATCACCTATGAAAAAGTCAGTAACATAAACTTCATATGCTACAGATCCGGTATGTGGCTTGCTGTTTTTTACAAATTTTTTACCTGCAGTAGCCTGTTCTTCCATATGGTCGATCATATTATTGAGGCTTTCATAAATTTTTTCAAGTTCTTCCTGCGATTCAAAAAAATGAGAATCTTTATAATATTCAATTTGACGTAGCGTAGTTAGAATATTGTCCGGGTTATGTATTTCTACAGAATGTATATCCGTATAAAGCCTCGCTATTTCCATCCCGGTATCTTTGATTTCATTCATCAGGATGTTGATGGAAAATTTCTTTTTTTGATATTCAGCAAAGTTGAGATAGGTTTTCATCCAAAAGAAGTACTTGAATGAAGCAATTTCCGGGAACATAAAATAGTGGTAAATGGGGAAATCCTTTGTTAGATAAATGAGCTGTCTTTCCTTGAAATGTAAGAATTGCCGGAAAGTCTGGAGCATTTCCTCCAGGTATGACTTAAGGTCAAAGGTTTCCTGCCTTATGTATTTGCTGTAAAAAAGTATATTAGAACTCTGTAAATGGAGGAAAGTATCAAGCGGTATTTTAAGCTCCGAGCAAATTTTCCTCAGTTCGTCAAGCGAAAGTTCTTTTTCACCCCTTATCCTTCTGTATACACTGTCATTACTTATATTGAGAATTCCTGCAATCTCATCCACCACTGAAATTTGCTCAGGTAGAACAGATTTCAGGAATTTAAAAAAATCAACTTGTTTGACTTTGTAATCCATTATGTTAGGTTAGGCAATCGAATTAACTTAAGCCATAGTTATAAATTCCAACATGACTGATAATTAAGATAGACTTTTTTATCGAAATACTGTCAGATGTGTAAAATATTTTGAGCCGGCAAAGCATCTGCAATGATATTTGCGATCTGGGGAATGCGGCAATATAATTACTCTTATGCTTAAACGAGCCTTCTATCCGGTTAAATAGCAGTTTATTTTAACCCGAAAAAAGGGATTATTAAAAACCACAATTTGATTGAAAAAAGAATATCCTTAATATGTACTTTTGGGATTAATAAAGATCATTCATGTCAATTCTGATAACCGGGGCAACCGGATATCTTGGTACAAAGCTTACACAGTTACTGGCAGACCGCGGGGAAACTGTACGGGTATTAATTCGTACAGATTCAAAAATAAATGCATTCGAACGATCTGAAATCTCTATTGTTAAAGGTGATATTCTGGATAAAGAATCCCTGAAGAAAGCCATGAACGGCGTTTCAAGGGTTTATCACATGGCGGCTTATGCAAGACTTTGGGCAAGGGATCCATTGATGTATCAGCATATAAATGTTGAGGGTACCAGGAATGTACTGGATGCCGCATTACATGCAGGAATTTCAAAAATGGTGCATACCTCAACAGCTGGTGTAGTTGGGCCTTCCGGGCCACAGCCAATGAATGAAGTTTTGCCGAGAATAGCTGACTTTTTTAATTCATATGAAAAGACAAAATGGGAAGCAGAAAACCTGTCCATGGAATATGCCCACAAGGGCCTTCCGGTAACCATTGTCAATCCATCCAGGGTATATGGCCCTGGGCTTGACACCGGGAGCAACCCCATTACCAAAATTGTTGAATTATATCTTCAAAATAAATGGCATGTCATTCCCGGTTCTGGAAATGATATCGGATCGTATTGCTATGTGGATGATGTAATTGAGGGGCATCTTTTGGCAATGGAAAAAGGGAGAATCGGAGAAAGAT
>JAHEEX010000176.1 GCA_024640465.1 Sphingobacteriales bacterium
TATGTCTAAGTCTGCTGGCATTTATCTAACTAAATTACACAATGGGGCGAACCCCAACATCCATTATTTTCATTTATTTTATTAACTGGATACTGCCTTTGAAAAACATATCTTTTTTAAGGACAAAATCATTGTACTGGCAATAGAATACATAGGTGCCTACCGGTTGAGGTTTGCCCATCCATTTACCATCCCACATATCTTTAGGGTTCTTGGTCTCGAAGATGATTTCGCCAAAACGGTTGGAAATTACCAGCCGGAATTTATCAACCGGGCAAAAAGAGGTTGCCCGGAAAACATCATTGAGTCCGTCTCCATTGGGGGTAAAAGCAGAGGGAAAATGAACACATTTTGTATCGCAGTCCACCGCAATAACAGTATCTACTTTGGAGCCACAGAGATTATCTCCCCGGAGAATATATGTACCGGGCAGGGTAGCGTCATAAACGGGTCCAGCTGTTCCATTAGCCCAACGATAAGTTGTATATTTTTCTTCCACAACCTGCAGGCTGATACCCGAAGCACCACAGGGTATGAGGATATTTTCCCCCAGGTTAAATCCGGGTTTATCGATGACTTCAACCAGTAAAGCCGCCCTCGGGCTTTCGCAACCAAATACGGTCTGGGAAACATAATATATTTTCTCGCCTAATTGGTTTGTTTTAGGGATTGGGGCAGTTGACGAAGGTGTACCTCCAATAGGAAGTGTATCATACCATTTAAGGTTAGAGCCTTTTGCAGACAGCGCACCCGGACTGGAATTCAGGCAAAAAATGGTCAGATCCGTTTCTGGCTCCAGAATAATTGAATTGAATAAGATAAAAACCGTATCCGATTTCACGCATTTTCCATCATCAAGCTCAACCCAATATTTTCCTGAATTGGTAATATTGATTGCCGTATCGGTTTGGCCTGTTGACCATAGGTAATTTGTGCCCGGATACTGGGTTATACTGAGCCTGTAAGTTGTATCTTTGCAAATCACCAGGGTATCCTGTGGGAAAGGTTGGTTTGGAAGGGTGCAAATGGTCTGACCATAACCAGTGTGAAATAGGGCCATAGCCCATAAACAGCATATCAATAGTTTGGTTCTCATACGGATAGGATAATATTCAACAGGAACGGTATCCGAATATTACAAGAACTAGTCCAAAAAATGGGTTTCCCTGCTTGTAAAAAGGAAAAACGCAGAATTGATAAATACATTTTGGTATTTTAATAATATTTCCGACCTTTGCACTCCCTAAAAAATCAGATAATGGCTAGAGTATGTCAGGTTACGGGCAAGAAGCCAATTGGCGGTAATAAAGTGTCGCACTCGAATATCAAGACAAAACGCAGGTTTCTGCCTAATTTGCAAACCAAGCGTTTTTTCCTTGCTGAGGAAGACAAATGGATTACACTGAAGCTTTCTTCTGAAGCAATCCGTACGATCAATAAAAATGGTCTGTACGCTGTTGTTAAAGAAATGAGGGCAGCTGGTGTGCATATTTAATAAAATCTTAAACGCATAGAAAATGGCAAAGAAAGGTTCAAGGGTTCAGGTGATCATGGAGTGTACGGAGCATAAGACTTCCGGACAGCCCGGCACAAGCCGTTATGTGACCACCAAGAATAAAAAGAATACCCCGGAGCGCCTCGAATTGAAGAAATTCAACCCGATTCTCAAAAAATATACTGTTCACAAGGAAATTAAATAGTCATGGCAAAAGCAGCTAAAACAGCGATAAAGACAAAAGACCAGAAAGCCGCAGCAGATGCAAAAAACTGGACAAAAGTGATCAAGGCCGTGCGTAGTCCTAAATCAGGTGCCTACACTTTTAAAGAAGCTATTGTACATAAAGATAAGATCAAAGAGTACCTGGCTCAATAATATGCTGGTTAAAATAACCACGAAGCTGTTCCATTTTAAAATAGGGACAGCTTTTGTATTTTATGACCATGAAGACTGAATCAATACATATTGAACAGGCAAATGAAGGGCAGGCGGAGTTGGTTGCTGAACTGGCCCGTAAGACCTTTATTGAAACTTACGGAGAAACCAGCAACCCGGAGAATCTGCAATTGTATGTAGATAAACATTTTACTGTAGAGCAAATTGATGTTGAGTTAGCCAAGGCTGGTTTCCGGTTTTATATAGCCTGGATTAACGGGAAACCTGTTGGATTCACAAAAATCCGGAAAGACAGGCAGCCTAGAGGAATTTCGGGCCATAAAACCATGGAAATTGAAAGGATTTATGTTTTGCAGGAGTTCCAGGGTTTTAGTGTAGGGAAAGAGCTGATGAAAATGGTAAAAGATCTTGCCCGCCAGGAGGGGGAGCAGGTATTATGGCTCCAGGTATGGCAGAAAAATGACAAGGCCATCCAGTTTTACCGGAAAGCTGGCTTTGTGGTTTATGAAACCACTAGCTTTGAATTTGGCAGGGAAATTCACCAGGATTTTCTGCTTAGGTTTGATCTTTATAATTAAATTGAATCATGGGACTGTTTGATAAGTTATTTGGGAAAAAGGAAAAGGAAAGCCTGGATAAAGGGCTTGAAAAAACAAAGGAGAATTTTTTCTCCAGGATGACAAAAGCCATTGCTGGTAAAAGTACTGTAGACGAAGAAGTTCTTGACAGCCTCGAAGAAGCATTGGTTAGTGCAGATGTTGGAATAGACACCACCTTACAGATAATTGATCGAATTGAAAAAAGGGTTGAACGAGATAAATATCTCAACACCAGCGAGTTGAATAAAATACTTCAAGAAGAAATTCAATCAATGCTGGTTGATTCTTCAGAGCAATCATACCGTGATTTTGATACGCCAACTGGGAAGAAGCCTTATATTATTTTGGTTGTGGGTGTTAATGGGGTGGGTAAAACAACCACTATTGGTAAGCTTGCCTATAACTTTACCCGGGCTGGAAAATCTGTTTTATTGGGTGCTGCGGATACATTCCGGGCAGCAGCAGTTGACCAGTTAACCATCTGGAGTGAAAGGACAGGTGTTCCCATTGTAAAGAAAGATATGGGCAGTGATCCGGCATCTGTTGCTTTTGATACCGTAAATAGCGCCCTGGCGAGGAATGTTGACGTTGTTTTGATTGATACAGCCGGGCGCCTGCATAATAAGGTTCATCTGATGGAGGAACTTACCAAAATCAAAAGGGTTATACAGAAAGTAATCCCTGATGCACCGCATGAGATTCTGTTGGTACTTGATGGCTCAACCGGCCAAAATGCCCTGGAGCAAGCCCGGCATTTCCTGGCTGCCACAGATGTCAGTGCCCTCGCCATCACAAAGCTGGATGGTACGGCAAAAGGAGGAATTGTCCTGGCTATTGCCAGTCAGTTTAAGATACCGGTGAAATTTGTTGGAGTAGGAGAGAAAATGGAAGACTTACTCGTGTTTAATAAAAAAGAATTTGTGGATAGTCTCTTTAATCCCGCAAGGGACTAACTATAAAGCAACAACCCCTTGAGAACAAGGGGCTGCTGCCGAAGTTGATTGACACCTAACCCACCATATATTACAATCCTGAACAGGCCAGTAATGGCATCCAGGCATGGGTTTACGAAATTGTACGGAAAAAGCAGATGGTGATTGTCTTAAATAAATCCAAAGCACTTTAAAATCAGAGGCTGGATGAATTCCGGTTCGATGGAGATTAATTGTAGCTAATGGTGTTTTACAGATCAAAAGAATCCTTTTCCCTTTACCTTTTGCCTCATTTCTTTTTCCATATTAAAATTATTCATAATCAATTTGATTTCCAATTTTTTGAGGACATTATAATGTTAAAATTTTCCCCATATGTTTCAGTATTCTGAAAAAAATGGCAAATTAGTTAAACAAACATGGGTAAATGGGTAATATGCTGATTATCAAATCGATATATACAATTTTCACATTTTCCTTTTTATAGTTTCGTTTCTCAAAATATGGTTTCGGGAGACGGGAGGGATTCTTTTACTTTGCACATCAAATGAAGACAAGAACAAGGCAAAAAGATAAGGTAAGTATCATCACCCTGGGTTGTAGTAAGAACCTGGTAGACAGTGAGGTTTTAAGCGGCCAGCTTAGGGCCAATGATATCGATGTTGTACACGAAAACAGCAGGCTTGACCATAATATCGTTATCGTTAATACATGTGGCTTTATAGATAAAGCTAAAGAAGAAAGTGTACAAACCATCCTGGAACAGGTTGAATTGAAGAAAAAGGGAAAGCTGGATAAGGTATATGTAACCGGCTGCCTGAGTGAACGCTACCGGAATAACCTGGAAACTGAAATTCCCGAAGTGGATGCATACTTCGGCACTATGGAATTGCCCCGTATCCTTAAGCAATTTGATGCTGATTATAAAGCGGAGTTGGTTGGTGAACGTATCCTGAGTACCCCTTCGCATTATGCCTATATGAAGATCAGTGAAGGCTGTAACCGCACATGTTCTTTCTGTGCAATTCCATTAATGCGTGGAAAGCATGTAAGCAAAACTAAAGAAGAACTGGTGGCTGAAGCAAAGCGCCTGGTTAAATCCGGGGTTAAAGAAATTATGTTGATCGCCCAGGAACTGACATACTATGGACTGGATCTTTATAAGAAAAGAGCCCTCCCAGACTTGCTTCATGCATTGGCAGATATAGATGGATTACATTGGATACGATTACATTATGCGTATCCATCTAAATTTCCACTTGAGATAATTGACGTGATGAAAGAGCGGGATAATATTTGCAATTACCTGGATATGCCCCTGCAGCATGCCAGTGATGCTATGCTGCTGGCGATGAAGCGCCAGATCACCCGAGCCGAAATGACTGAACTTATTGGTGAGATACGTTCTCGTATCCCTGACATTTGTTTGCGGACCACTTTGATCGCCGGGTTCCCGGGAGAAACAAGGGACGATGTGGAAGAGGTGAAATCTTTCCTGGAAGAGCACCGGTTCGACAGGGTGGGAATTTTCACCTATTCTCATGAGGAAGATACTTCAGCTCATGATTTGAAAGATAGTTTATCTCAGGAAGAGAAGGAAAGCCGGGCACAGGAAATCATGGAGGTTCAACAGGAAATAAGCTATGAGAAAAACCAGGAGAAAATGGGAAGGGTTTTTAAAGTGCTGGTAGATAAAAAAGAAGCTGGTAAGTATCTGGGCAGGACGGAATTTGATAGCGTTGAAGTGGATAATGAAGTTATAATCGATACAAAAGAGAAATTAAAGAATGGGGAGTTTGTACAGGTTAAAATCACAAAAGCATTTGATTATGATCTGGAAGGGGTTATCGTTTAAGCATAATAGTTTGCCCGGTCGTTTTTCTGTGATTTCTGTGGCATAACTTCAATTATAAACTTCAGTGGTAAATGAATTGTGTACAAAATTTCCCAAATCCTTAACGAATAATACAGGAATTTCAATCATAAATTGCCCCTTCGCATCATACGCAAAATATACAAGAGTGGATTGTACAGCCCGGTTTTTACCTTATAGCGACACAAATCAGTTTTCTTCGCTGGTACTTGATTATATCGGCCAGCATAAAAATTTAACGGGTTTTTACAATCATTTTCCTTCTTCGGAAGGGTTTAAAAAAGCAGTTGAAGAAAGAAAAAAGTTCAAAACAGATCGCAGCCTGCTTGTGGAAGCCATCCGCCAGACCCATTCAAGCAAGCCAATGAGTAGCCTGCAATCCAGGAACCTGGAGGCCCTGGCGTTGGAAAATACATTTACCGTTTGCACTGCTCACCAGCCTAATATTTTTTCAGGATATTTATATTTTATCTATAAAACACTTCATGCAGTCACCCTCGCTGAAAACCTGAATAAGCAAATAACGGATGCCCATTTTGTACCTGTTTTTTATATAGGCAGTGAAGACAATGATTTGGATGAATTGAGCCAGATTAACCTGGATGGGCAAAAACTAAGGTGGGAAACCAAACAAACCGGTGCTGTGGGCAGGATGAAAGTGGATAAAGGACTGATAGCATTGGTGCATAGAATCGGGGGCCGGTTGGGAGTGGAACCCCATGGGGCTGCATTAATGGAGATCGTTAAAGATTCATATACAGAAGGTGTAACAATCGCAGAAGCCACTTTCAGATTATTAAACCATCTCTTTGCAGATTATGGTCTGCTCATTCTTCAGCCCGACCGGGCATCACTCAAGAAACAAATGATCCTCTTATTTAGGGACGATCTAAACACACATTTACCCTATCATCTGGTTGAAAGAACGCGAGCAGAATTAAGTAAAGCATATAAAGTGCAGGTCAATCCAAGGGAGATCAATCTTTTTTACCTTGAAGAAGGATCTCGTCAGCGTATTCTCAAAAAGGATGGGCTTTATTTAATTGATGGCACCAATAAACAATTCTCCCATGAGGAAATGATGGCTGAATTGGATAATCATCCGGAAAAATTCAGCCCCAATGTTGTCTTACGTGGGATTTTCCAGGAAACCATACTGCCGAATATCGCTTTCATAGGTGGCGGTTCTGAAACAGCATATTGGCTGGAACTTAAAAGTCTCTTTGACCATTACCAGGTTCCATTTCCGGTATTGGTGTTAAGAAACAGTTATGTGCTGATGTCGGAAACACAGCAATTAATGTTACAAAAAACAGGTTGGAAATTGGAAGATTTGTTTCAATCAGATTTTGACCTGATGAACAGGCTGGTTAAGAAACAGAGCAATCATAAACTAAGCCTGGAACAAGAGTTAACAGAGGCACAGAAGCTTTATGCAACAATCAGGGCAAACGCAACTTCTATTGATCAGACCCTCGAAAAACATGTTCTGGCTATAGAAAAAAAGGCATTAACCCATCTTCGCGATCTCGAAAAGAAAATGCTTCGGGCTGAAAAAAGAAAATTTGAAGCAGAGCACCGGCAATTACAAAAAATCAAATCGGAGTTATTCCCTAATAATGGCTTGCAGGAACGGGTTGAAAATATCCTTCCGTATTACGCGAAATATGGGAAAGGAATTATAGACTGTATCTATAAGCATTCACCTGCCATGGATATGCAATTTGGTATTATCAGCGGTTTTTGAATCGGTTCACAAAAAACGATACAATTCACATCCTAATAACCGCTGTCTTTTTCCGCTTTTTTATTGAAATCGTAACTGGAGCCTTCACCAAAGCGTTTTTTAGCTTCTTCCAGGATAGCTACAGTAGCTGTTGCGCCAACTCTTGTTACACCTGTTTCTTTTACTTTAAGCAGGTCGTCCAGGGTTCTGACTCCTCCTGCCGCTTTCACCTGGATATGTGGCGCCGTGTGCTTACGCATTAGGATCAGGTCTTCTACCGTAGCTCCAAGTGTATAAAATTTTCCGTCCTTATCCTTTACAAAACCATACCCGGTAGAGGTTTTAACGAATGCTACATTTTCTGCATTGCAGATTTCACACAAACGGATCTTCAGGTCGGTATTCAAAAAATCGTTTTCAAATATTACTTTCACGATGGCTTTATGGGATAGCGCTTCTTTATTGATTGCCCTGATTTCTGCCTGCACATAATCCCAGTCGGCACTTAAAACTTTGCCGATGTTCACAACCATATCAATTTCTACAGCTCCATCTTCACAAGCTTTTTTACATTCTGCAACTTTTATTTCTGTTGTTGAATTGCCATGGGGGAAGCCTATAACGGTACCAACCAGCACAGAACTGCCGGCAAGCCATTGGGCGGCTTCCTTAACTGCATAAGGCTTTATACATACCGATGCAGTATCATATTCAATAGCCAGTGCGCAACCTTCACGAAGATCAGTATCTGTCATAGTTGGATGGAGCAATGAATGATCAATCATTTTTGCCAGGTCG
>JAHEEX010000318.1 GCA_024640465.1 Sphingobacteriales bacterium
AGGGCGCTGCTGATTTTGAAAAATCAACACTGACTGATGTGATCAATGCGCGTGCAAAAGCAACATCCACCACCATCGATCCTACAAACCTGACACCTGAAAGCATTGCCAAATTTCAACAGGCACAGGGTGAATTGTCCGGAGCATTGAGTCGTTTACTGGTAAGCGTTGAGCGTTATCCTGAACTCAAGGCCAACCAGAATTTCCGCGACCTTCAGGCGCAATTGGAAGGAACAGAAAATCGTATTAAAGTAGCCCGGAATGATTTTAATACTTCCGTTCAGACTTTTAATACAACGGTGAAATCTTTCCCCAATAATATTTTCGCAGGTATGTTTGGATTCAAAGAGAAAGGCTATTTCGCAGCCGATCCTGGTGCAGATAAGGCGCCAACTGTTGATTTCAAAACCAAGTAAAATATAAAGCACCAATTTTGTCCATCTTTTCATTCAAAAGCGGCGCCCGGAGTTTATTTAACCCGGCAGATGAGGAACGCATTGTTTCGGCCATTCGTGCAGCTGAAAAGCGAACGAGCGGAGAAATAAGGGTTTTCATAGAAAGCAAGTGCCGGTTTGTGGATCCGGTTGACAGGGCCGCTGAAGTATTTTTTGGATTGAAAATGGAACAAACGGAAGACCGGAATGGGGTTATCCTCTACGTAGCAATGAAACATCATCAGCTGGCCATTTTTGGCGATGAGGGAATTCATAAGATCGTAGGTACCGAATTCTGGAATGCAGAAGTGCAAAAAATTTTACAAGAGTTTAATGCAGCAAATTATGTGGATGGTATCATTGCAATCGTCCGTGATATTGGAGAAGCGCTGATTAAACATTTCCCATACGAACAGGAAGATAAAAATGAACTGCCGGATAATATCGTATTCGGACAATAAATGAAAAAACTCCTTTTACCCATATTGCTTTTTCTGGCTACGGTAACCGTTGGCCAGATCGAAAAGGTAATCCCGCCGCAACCGGTTCCACCACGTCTTGTGGTGGACCTTACCGGCACTTTGGCACCTGACCAGCGGGATGCTTTGGAAGCAAAGCTGGTAGCGTACGATGATACCACTTCAAACCAGATTGCTGTTGTGATCATACCAACAACAGGAGATTATGATATCTCCGAAGTTGCGTATATGCTTGGCCGTAAGTGGGGTGTGGGTAATAAAGAATTCAATAATGGTATTGTTTTCCTGGTTGCCAAAAACGACCGCAAAGTTTTTATCGCAACAGGTTATGGCCTGGAAGGCGCCATCCCGGATATTACGGCAAAACGAATCATTGAAAATGAAGTTGTCCCTAACTTCAGGGGCAATGATTATTACCGGGGAATCGATTATGGGGTTGATGCCCTCATCCAGGCTGCGGCAGGGGAGTATGAAGCGCCTGCCGGCTATGCCAACAGGGGGCGCAAAGGTACCGGCGGAAACCTGCTGGGAATGATCATCATTTTTCTGATTATCCTTTTTATCTTATCACGTATCAATCGTGGCGGCGGTGGTGCATTCATGAGCCGTCGTGGTTATCGCAACTGGAGCGGACCACGTACAATCTGGTTCCCTCCATCGGGTGGCGGTGGCTGGGGCGGAGGTGGTGGTGGCGGCGGAGGCTTTGGTGGCTTCGGCGGCGGCGGTTTTGGTGGTGGCGGAGCGGGAGGAAGCTGGTAGTGGAGAGTCTTGAGTCGTTAGTCCGTAGTCGTTAGTCAACAGCCAATACATTTTATATTTTCTAGCATTTCTTTGCGGTCATTGTTTCCTTGCGGTTAATGTATTAAAAGGGCTTTTTAATTTTCCCATGGTTTATGTTACCTAACATTGACTATTCGTTTTTCTTTTTTTTGCAGTTCTGGGTAATTTGGTAAACGCCATCCTTTATCTCCTCTCTATAAATGAATTACTTTCAGACATTTTATTGTCTGGTTCTTGTTTTGCATATCGATCATTTCTCTATTTTCCGCAGAGGTAAAAAAGATCAGAGGTAGGACTCCCCAGGAATATTTTGGCAAGGCTGATGACTAATAGCCCCATTATTTTGTTCGATATTTCTAAAATTCTGTAATCCTAAACACCCAAAAGTTTTTCATTGTTGTTGAGTCATTTAATTTCACTTCAAGTCCGGTATCCTTTTTCATTCGGTTATCATCAAAATTGAAGCAGTCAGCATACTCAGTTTCCTGGAAGTATAACATGGTTATTAAATGCTATATGTTAACTTTAAGCATAAATTATTAGCCCGATTTTTAATTACTATAATCATCCCCTCAAAATGAAATTAGATTTCAAAGCAACCGCGTCTCTTATTCTTGCTGCTTTATTTGCCATAAGCTGCAATCAGCCAGCAAAAGAAGCTTCAACATCAGAAACCAAAACAGAAACTAAAGCAGAGGGCTTTGATCGAACCGTTTTACCCATCAAGGAGCCAACCTATCCGGCATTTACAGAACTGGATGCCCGCAATGCAAAGGCTCCTGACAGGTTTCAGGTTACCGCTCCGGAGAAGGCGCCCAATGTGGTGATCGTTTTGATCGATGATATCGGCTTCGGTCATTCGAGTGCTTTTGGCGGACCGATACACATGCCCACACTGGAAAAAATGGCCGCGAATGGTTTGAAGTATAACCGTTTTCATACCACGGCGCTTTGTTCTCCCACCCGCACTGCATTATTAACAGGTTATAACCATCATTCCAATAATGCCGGTGCCATTATGGAAGTAGCCACAGCCTTTCCGGGAAACACCGGGATCAGGCCTCAAACCATAACACCCATTGCACAGGTACTTCGTATGAATGGATACAGTACTGCCGCTTTTGGTAAATATCATGAAACGCCACCTTGGGAAGGTTCTGTTTCCGGACCTTACGACCGCTGGCCAACCGGATCAGGGT
>JAHEEX010000177.1 GCA_024640465.1 Sphingobacteriales bacterium
ACCGGCAGATTACCTACCAGGTGATGGTTAAAGCCCCTGCTGAGGATGCCGGCCCGGTTGAAAAGCCCCTGAATAAGCGGGAACAGTACTTCAAAATGATCGAAGAGTACCCATTGGTAAAGGCTTTGAAGGATAATCTCAACCTCGATCTGGAGTAAAGATTTATCTTGGCGTTCTTATTCCTTTGCAGTTAGATTTCCCGTTTTTTGCCTTAATTTCGACCTCCGAATCAATTCATAAACTATAAACCGACAGCTTCATTATGGCGGAAGTGATCAGAATGCCACTCTTAAGCGATACAATGACCGAAGGGAAAATTGTAAAGTGGAATAAAAAAGTAGGCGATAAAGTGAAAAGTGATGATGTGCTTGCCGATGTAGAGACCGACAAAGCTACCATGGAAGTGGTAGGTTATGCCGACGGCACTTTATTATATGTGGGTATCAAAGAAGGTGATGCCGCCCAGGTAAATCAGATCATTGCCATTGTTGGAAAAGAAGGAGAAGATTATAAAAATTTATTGGATAGCGGATCTCCCGCAGCTGCACCTGCAGCTTCCGCAGCTCCGGCCACACCACCAGCCCCCGTAGCTGATCCGGCACCTGCAGCCGTGACAACCATTACCCCCGAGCAACTGGGTGTTACCGTTATCCGTATGCCCCTGCTAAGTGATACCATGACTGAAGGAAAGATTGTACAATGGAATAAAAAAGTGGGAGACAAGGTTAAGAGTGATGATAACCTGGCAGATGTGGAAACAGATAAAGCAACCATGGAAGTTGTGGGTTACACAGAAGGCACCTTATTACATGTGGGCGTAAAAGAAGGTGAAGCTGCTAAAGTGAATAGTGTAATTGCCATCATTGGCAAAGAAGGAACCGATATCAGCGGATTGTTGGCATCATTGGACGCTCCGGCAAGTCCTGTTGCTGCTCCTGTAGCATCTGCTCCCGCGGCAACTGCACCGGTTGTTGCTGCTTCTGCAACAGCACCTGTGATAGCTGCTTCAGAAAATGGCCGCATAAAAGCTTCGCCACTCGCCAAAAAACTGGCAGAAGATAAAGGCATTGATATTAAGCAGGTTGTTGGATCAGGAGATGGCGGCAGGATCGTGAAAAGGGATATCGACAGTTTTGTTCCAGGTACTGCAGCTGCACCACTAGTGAGTCAACCGGCAGCATCAGCCCCTAAACTTAGTGTATCCATGCCCGTTGGACAGGAAGGCTTTACCGATACACCCAATTCTCAAATGCGTAAGATCATTGCCCGTCGTCTCAGCGAAAGCATGTATTCTGCACCGCATTTCTTCCTGACCATGGAGATCAACATGGACACCGCTATGGCGGCCCGTGCACAAATGAATGAAGTGAGCCCAGTTAAAATATCCTTCCAGGACATGCTGATCAAAGCATCAGCGATGGCGCTTCGCCAGCACCCGGCTGTAAACAGCAGTTGGATGGGTGATTTTGTTCGTACATACCAGCACATTCATATTGGCAGTGCCATTGCATTACCAGAGGGATTGATTGTTCCTGTAGTACGTTTCGCAGATCAAAAAAGCCTTTCACAAATTGCCGCAGACGCCAAGGACCTCTACGACAAAGCCCGCAATAAAAAGATACAGCCCAATGAATTTAGTGGTAACACTTTTACCATTTCCAACCTGGGCATGATGGACATCGATGAATTTACCGCCATCATTAACCCGCCAGACAGTGCCATCCTGGCTGTTGGCCGCATCAAGGAAGTGGTGGTGAAAAAAGGTGATTCATTTGGTGTTACCAATGTAATGAAAGTAACCTTAAGCTGCGATCACCGAAGTGTAGATGGCGCAGTAGGTGCAGCGTTCTTACAAACATTGAAGAAATTTATGGAGAACCCCGTGACGATGCTGGTGTGAGATCTTTGCGACTTGCTCCCTTAGCGGTTAAGTTTACTTATTGGCAAAACTGTATTTCTCCGTCTCCTTCCCTTTTGCATCAAACCGTTTCCAGTAAAGCAATTTACCCTGGGTACTATAGTATCGCCATTCGCCATTACGGTAGCCATGACGATAAGTTCCAACAGCTTTCTCCTGATGGAGGCTGAACTCTTCCCACATCCCTTCCCGGAGGCCATTCAGATATAGCCCCGTTTCTTTAATGGCACCATTAATATAAAAAGAAGTGAATTGACCATGTAACAATCCTTCAGCAAACGGCGGTTTATAGGCCGAACTATTTTTGCCGTCTGCATTCTCCGCAACAATATTTTTTAACGTTTCCAAATTGTAAACAGGGTGATTAACTTTCTTAGTTAATACTGTATTTTTTATCTCTGCAGTTTTATGACCGAAAAGTAATTGGGCATCATAATGCCTTGATGCCTCTTCAGGTGCCTTATTGGCGAGAATAAAATATTTTGTTTTGGGCTGTTTTATCAATTCATTTTTTAAAGACTGTAGTTTACGGGCACTGAACTGCAGAATATATCGTGGATGGCCATTTGCATACCACCCCTTCCAGGTTCCATCCGGGACATTATCAATTAATAATCCGGAATCACATACTTTGCGATTATTGAACCAACTCATCCATTCACCATTGAGCCGACCCTTTCGGAAATTTCCGACAAACTGAGTATCGCTACCTGCATTTAGTGAAACATATAATCCAGTACGTGAAGAGATTTTTTTATCCGGAATCCTTTTATCCGGTAAATTGGGATTTGCAGATGTTGAAATCGTATTTTCCAGCCCTTCAATTGCTTTTGAATTAAAGGAGGAAACCGAAGGACGAAGAATACTATCAGCATCAGAGACTTGATATACATTCCCCTGGGCAGTTGCGAAATTGCCCGAACAGATCAGGATGCAGCAAATAACCAATAACTTTTCCATGCTCTGGAAAATTTTATGGCCTTATTAAGTTGGGGGTGGCCGGTAATCGTTGAATTACAAAGGTAGAACGGATTTTGTTTATGCTATATTATTTAATCCTTGTTTTTCAGGTTGATTTTACCTGTTTTAATTTATAAGGCTTTGTAATTTTTCTAAAAGCCAGGACCATTGTTGCGGGGTTACCCGATTGACCTATATTTGAAAAAAAAACAAATGATCGGATCCTTCTTTAAAAATGGCCGCCCAGGCTTTTTTTCCCTGGCACTGTTTATTGCCTTTGCAGGCCTTGCCGCTTGTTCTTCTTCCAAGGAATCAACCTCAAGCGGACCAAGAAATTATGTTTCGCCAGATTATGTAAAGAGAGATTATAAGAAAATACTTGTTTTGGTTAGGGTTGACCCGGATATTTTCAGAAAGCGCATCGAGAAAAGCCTGATCAAAGAATTTAAAGGCCGGAAATATAATGTCAGTGGTTCATTAGAATTTGTTACACCGGAACTGATGAAAGATACCATTGCATTAAGAAATAAAATATTAGAATTAGGCTTTGATGCTGCCATTGTGGTTACTTATATGGGGGAAATGAGCAGCATTTCAGAAAATTATGTCTACAATGGCAATATTTACAGTTTTTTTTACGGAGCCTACCCGGTATATGATGTAGATACCAGGTCTAATAAAACCCGTTATTTCCAGGCTGATTTCTATCGTTTAGATGGCAAAGGAACACAATGGCGAGCGGGCTTTAGTGCAGATCTGAGTGGAGATCCGGATTTTGCACTGGATAACATGTCGGAAAAGATCCGGAAAGCCATGGAAAATGATAAAATACTCTAGGCTCAGACATATTCATTAAATTTTATTTTACCGGAGGTCTGCTTATGCTTAATCGTTCAACCATACAGCTCCTCCGGTTTCCTTTTTCCCTTTTCCTGGCCCCTGTTTTCTTTTTTGCACTCAGTGTGGTGGATCATATACATTGGGGCAGGACCGTTCTCGTTTTTTTTATACTGCACGTACTGGTTTATCCAGCAAGCAATGGATATAATTCTTACATGGACAGGGACGAATCATCCATCGGTGGCCTCGCTAATCCAATGCAACCAACCCGACAGCTATATTATACCACACTTTTTATGGACCTGCTGGCGGTTTTGTTGGGGGCATTGGTAAGTATCTATTTTTCCATTGGTATTTGTTTATATATCCTTGCATCCAGATCCTATAGTTTCAGGGGTATCAGGCTGAAGAAATATCCGGTCATTGCTTATCTGACCGTTATCTTTTTCCAGGGGGCTGTAACTTTTGCTTTGGTCTATCATGGTTGCAGCAGCCAAAAACTATTGACTATCCCAGTTCTTCCCATGATTGCCGCCAGTCTATTGATCGGGGGATTTTATCCGTTAACCCAGATTTACCAGCATGATGCAGACAGGAAAGATGGAGTAATAAGCATAAGTGCACGACTTGGTTACCGGGGTACCTTTATTTTCTGTGCCATCATTTACAGCCTGGCCATGGGTGTGCTGGGGTATTACTTTAAGGACTTGAATCAATTTCCTAAATTTTTGATGTTAGCCACAATCCTGCTACCGGTGCTCATATTCTTCCTTAAATGGGCCATATCAGTATGGCGTGATATTTCTGCGGCAAATTTTAACAATACCATGCGTTTAAATGTTGTAGCTTCTATATGCACTTCTATGGCTTTTATACTACTAATCATTTGGAATCAAATTGAGTAAGATCATTTCCATTGCAACATCCGTTCCGCAGTTCCGGCATCAGCAGGAAGATATTCTGCATTTCATGCAGGGAGTCTATGCCATGCCGGATACGGAAAAAAGAAAAATGAGGTTCCTGTATCACCATAGTGGGATCGATATCCGCTATTCCGTCATATCAGATTACAGCAGGCCAATGTCTGAATGGAAATTTTATCCTCAAACAGAAAACCTGGAACCATTTCCCTCACTTGAATTAAGGATGTCCTGGTACCAGAAATACGCACCGTTACTATCGGTAGAGGCTATCCGAAAATGCCTGGACCATAAAACCCGCGAAGAAGAGATCACACATCTCATTACCGTAAGCTGCACAGGCATGAGCGCACCCGGACTAGACCTGCAGGTAATGGAACTGATGGATCTGCCCAATAATATTTACCGGACCTCAGTCAATTTTATGGGTTGCTACGCAGCTATCCATGCCCTGAAAATGGGAGATATGATCTGTCGTATGGAGAAGAATGCCAAAGTGCTTATCGTATGTACAGAGCTTTGCACCCTGCATTTCCAGCGAAGTGCCAGTATTGATAATATCGCTTCCAGCCTGCTTTTTGCTGATGGTGCCGCCGCAGTTTTAATGACATCAGAAGAACATCCGGCAAAAGGGATCAGACTGGATAATTTTTACGGGGAAGTTGTACCCAAAGGGAAAAAAGATATGGCATGGGAATTATCTTCCACCGGTTTCCTGATGACACTCAGCGGGTATGTGCCAGACCTGATCAGCGAAGATATACAACCACTCGTTCAAAGGGCATTACAAAAAAATAACCTGTCACAAAAAGATATTACCCACTGGTGTATCCACCCGGGTGGCCGGAAAATTTTGGAAACCGTTTCATCCAGTTTGAAACTACATCCGGACGACCTGCACCACAGCTACCAGGTATTGCGTCATTTCGGGAATATGTCTTCCCCCACTATATTATTTGTACTGAAGGATATGCTTCACCAGCTGAACTACCAAAAACCTAACCATATTTTTGGACTCGCCTTCGGTCCCGGACTGACCATGGAAACTTTTATGGCTTCCACATCACCATCCTGATGCTTAAATTTGCCTGATTGAATTTTAATCAACGATCATACCAGGAAGAATTGCTTGACCGGAATGATATTCCTTTTGATGATATCAAAAAGAATATGCAGGAACTTGATTTCATCAATACATGGCTCGGTGGTCATGATATTACAATTAAAGGATTTCGTAAAATTGCGGGTAACCGAAATAAAATCAGCGTTTGTGAAATAGGATGTGGTGGAGGTGATAACCTGAAAGCCATATATCGCTGGGCCCAAAAAAAAGGGATATCCCTGGAAATAATGGGCATTGATATAAAATCAACATGCATAGATTTTGCCAGGGAAAATTGTACTGAAATGGAGAATGCCAGCTGGATTTGTTCGGATTATAAACTGGCGCAGTTACCTGTTAAACCGGATATCATTTTCTCTTCCCTGTTTTGTCACCATTTTGATGATGATGGTGTTAGGCATATTTTTCAATGGATGCATCAAAACAGCAAACTGGGGTTTTTCATCAACGATCTTCAAAGGCATCCGCTGGCTTATTATAGCATCAAGTTATTAACTGCGATTTTTTCCCGATCTTATATGGTGAAAAATGATGCGCCATTAAGTGTACTGCGCGGGTTCAGTAAAGTGGAACTGAACGCTATGTTAAAAGATTCTCTTGTGGATATAAATAGTATCGGTTATTCGATCAACTGGCAATGGGCTTTTCGCTGGATGCTGATCGCTACAAAAGAAAACGCTTAGTTAATATGGACAATAGGGATAACACATCAATTGAATTATTAAAAAATAAACACGAGCACGTTGACCTGGCCATTGTTGGCGGCGGCCTGGCCGGCCTCTCACTGGCCATACAGGCCATCGCACATGGATTAAAGGTTACCCTTTTTGAGAAAGAAACCTATCCGTTTCACCGGGTTTGCGGGGAATATATCAGTATGGAATCGTTTCCTTTCCTGGAGAGCCTTGGTCTGCCGTTGGGGGAAATGGAGTTGCCCAGGATCAAACGCCTCCAGGTATCCGCACCAAACGGTAAACTAATTGAGCAGGATCTGCCATTGGGCGGTTTTGGCATCAGCAGGTATCTGCTCGACTATCAGTTATCCATAATCGCTAAAAATAATGGTGTTAACGTTTTGGAGAACAGTAAAGTTTCTGATATCCAATTCGAGACCAATGAATTCAACATATCAACCAATGCAGGTGTTTTTTCTGCAACAGCTGTAGCCGGAACATTTGGCAAAAGATCCAACCTGGATATAAAATGGCATCGTCCTTTTACCAGGGAGAAGCCAACGCCACTTAATAACTATATCGGTGTAAAATACCATGTGTCCACAGATTTTCCTTACGACAGGATTGCCTTACACAATTTTGAAAACGGGTATTGTGGCATTTCGGCAGTTGAGGAAGGAAAATATTGCCTTTGTTATCTGACCACTTCTGAAATGCTCAAAAAAAATAATCATTCCATCAAAGAGCTGGAAAAAAATGTACTTTTTCAAAACCCTCATTTAAAAAAAATATTCACTACGGCTCGTTTTGAAAGAGCAGAACCGGTTACAATATCCCAGATAAGTTTTGAGAAAAAAGGATTGATTGAAAATCATGTGCTGTTGATTGGTGATGCCGCCGGCATGATCACTCCCCTTTGCGGAAACGGCATGAGCATGGCATTGCATGGCAGTAAGATAGCTGCCGGTCTGCTGATACCTTTTTTAAAAGGAATAATGAGCCGTGATGAAATGGAAAAGAAATATGCACATGCCTGGAACCAACAATTTGCAGGCCGATTACGCACAGGCAGGATGATACAATCCCTTTTTGGCAAACCGGCCGTAACCAATATTTTCCTTTCTGCCATGAAACCATTCCCTTCATTAATCAGCAAACTGATCAGGGAAACGCATGGAGATCCATTTTAAAGTATAATTTTACAATTGATGGAAAAAAATAAAACCCTGGTCATTGGTGCATCCGATAATCCTGCACGATACAGCAATATGGCCATAAAATTATTGCGCAAATATGGCCAGGATGTTATTGCTGTTGGACGAAAAAAAACAATGGTTGGTGATGTTCCGGTAGAAAAGGAAACACAGGTC
>JAHEEX010000032.1 GCA_024640465.1 Sphingobacteriales bacterium
TTTGGAAGATGGCCAATATTAACCTGGCGTGTAAAAGAACCATATCCTTTTACAAATACATCAGTCATAACCGGCCTGCCATTCATGTCGATGAAGGTTAGAGAAGTTCTTCCTTCCACATCAGAACTGATCTTAACATTCACCAGGTTTGATGCCGGATTTGGATAAACAGAAACGTCAGGTATCAGTCTGCGACTGGTGCTGTTCTTCACAATAACCACAACAGCTTTCCTATCCTTAGCGCCATCATCATCTGTTACCACCAGGTCAAATTCATAGGTTCCGGTAACAAGGTCAGCAATGATGGTTTTGGATGACTGAGGCGACAACATTTTAGGCTCTTTGGGACCTTTCTTATAAGTCCACTCATAATTAGTTACAACACCATCAGGGTCATATGAATCGATGGCACTTAATTCTGCATTTTGAACAGGTAATGCCACAGCGATGGTGTCCCTGGCTAATTTCGCTACAGGTTTTTGATTAATCTTAATTACTGAAACCAATACCCTGTCTGTTGATGTAGCACCACGGTTATCCGTAACAGTAAGTTCAAATTCATATTCCCCTCTTGTCAAACCGTTCACTCCGGGAGAAGCAATATTGGTGCTTGTTAATGAACTTCCGCCTGGCCCCTGGATTTTTCTCCAACTATAGGATACGATACTTCCGTCCGGATCAGCAGAGGCAGTGCCATTCAGTGTTACACTATTTACCGGCAAAGTAATGGAGATATCATGGCCTGCATTGGCAATCGGCGCGGTATTGGGTACAACAGGTGCTGCATTAACGATTATTTGAATATCATCTGAACTACTGGCCCCTCCGTTATCTGTAACAATCAACCGGAATACATAAACACCTTCATTAAGTCCGTTAATGACTGTTGATGCTGCATTTGGTGACATGATATTCCCACCTGAAGGTCCTGATACTTTCGACCAGCTGTACCCGGAAATCCTACCATCCGGATCTGTACCAGTTCCAATAAGTGTAATGGCATTGTTTGGCAATGTTATGCTTTTATTACCCCCTCCATTAGCGATAGGTAATTGATTTCCTGTTGGAGAAGGTGCGGCATTCACAGTGATTTGAATATCATCGAAAGCCTGAGCCCCGGCATTATCTGTAACGGTTAAGCGGAAAACATATACGCCTGCGTTGAGACCTGTAACATTTGTATTGGCAGCATTGGTTGTTTGCAGGGTGCCCCCAACTGGGCCGGATAACTTTGCCCAACTGTAAGATGACACTGAACCATCGGGATCATTTGCTGTTCCATTCAATGTTACCGTGTTCAAAGGCAATGAAATGATAATATCTGCACCAACATTAACCAAAGGGGCCTGGTTAGAAGGCGATGGTGCAAGTGAAGTATTTACCTGTACCTGCACATCATCTGTTGCAGATGCTCCATTATTATCTGTAACTGTTAAACGGAAAATATATGTACCTGCATTAAGCCCTGAAATAACAGTATTAGCAACATTGGGATTTTGAATATTACCACCAGCCGGGCCTGATACTTTTGTCCAGCTATAGCTTGCAATTGATCCATCAGAATCTGTACCTGCGCCATTCAGCGTTACAGTATTTGCCGGCAATGCAATTACCATATCCGAACCGGCATTAGCAACCGGAGCCTGGTTTGCCGGCGTAGGGGCAGGTGCAGCAGCCACATTTACCTGCACATCATCCGTTGCGGTAGCTCCTGAATTATCTGTTACGGTAAGTCGGTATACATATGTTCCCTGGATCAAACCGGTAATGCTGGTTGAAGCAACCGCAGGAGACTGGATATTTCCACCTGCCGGTCCGGAAACTTTTGTCCATGCAAAGGAAGTAATCGATCCATCAGGATCTGTACCACTTCCGTTGAGGGTTACTGTATTTGCGGGAAGCGTAACGGTTTGATCGTTTCCCGCATTTGCAAAAGGGGGCGATCCTCCATTAGATACATCTATTAGTAAAGTATCCCGGCCAATTGCTCCAAGATTATCTGCACACTCTAATAAAAAACTATATGCACCGGTTTGTAATCCGGTAACTGTAGTAGACAACTGATTTGGAGAAGTGATCGTTGCTCCGTTAGGTCCTGAAATTTTTGACCAAAGAACAGACGTTATGGATCCTGTACCACTCCCCTGGTTACTGCGCATGGCAGATACCATTCTGGATGCAATCAGTTTCTGTCCGAGGTAATCAAAGTGCACAAATCGTTCTCCCGGGTTATAAGATGCACCTTGAGTCGGAACAACAAAAGTGAGTGGGTCTGCCGCATCAATCGCATCAATTGTTGGATTATATGGGTGGCCCAATCCATCGCCCGGAGTATCTGCATATTCATGAAACCGCGTCATATAGATCTGGATATTTGCGCCATAAACAGCCCTGAAATCGCGGAAGAACTGCTCAATCCTTGTTCTCCATACTGCTGCCGGTGTACCTTGTACCGCATCATTCAAACCTAAAGAATACCAAACTGTAATTTTGTATGGACGATTTTGTGCTCTTAATTGTGCAATGGCTTGATCCATCTTATTTCTCATATTATCCCACCAGGTTCCGCCCCCATTTTGTAACCACTGATCAATTCTTGTGCCTGAAGCTGCCGCTTTTACCATATAGGTTGGGTTTGGTAAAAGTCCTGCTTCTACGGCATCAGCCAGGCCAATTTCCCAGGAATGACTTTCATTCCATGGTGTGGCATTATCGATATTATTATTCTGATCCAGGTCAAGGTCTTCAAAATTGAAATTAGCGTTATTAAGGATCTTTACTGAAGCACGTGGTGCTCGTTCCCTGGCAGTTGCAGAAGTGTTTGGGGCAATACCGGAAGCATTGCTTTCACCCATCATTACAATCAGGTTAACTTGTGAGCCACCTGCCTGATCAGGATCAAAAGCAGTACCTGTAAAGCTGGCAGATGTTACACCCGCCGTTAAGCGCTGATCGGGGCCTGCATTTACAACAGGTGCAAGATTTGAAGGTGATGGCGCCGGGGCGGCATTAACCACTATCTGTATGTCATCAGTACCTACAGCACCCTGGTTATCTGTAACAGTCAACCTGAATACATAAGTACCCGCATTTAAGCCTGTGATATTAGTTGTTCCGGTAGCCGGATTTTGAATATTTCCACCAACAGGCCCGGATACTTTCGACCATAAATAAGATGAAATTGTACCATCATTATCAGTACCCTGACCAGTTAATGAAACTGAACTGACAGGTAAGACCACAGTTTGATCCGATCCGGCATTTGCAACCGGAGCATTGTTCGCTGTACCGGTACCTGCACCAAGGGTAATATCTGCCCTGAGCAGGTAACTGCCATCGGCCCTTCTGCCTTGTATAGCCAGTGGGAATGGTGCCCTGTAATTAAGCGGGTCTTTTATTTTTAATACCAGTCGATAAGTGCCAGCTGGTAAGTTTGATGGAAGAGTATAATTATCGTTAACAACTGTTGCATTTGCCTGCGGAGCCCATAGTTTTAATTTGTGCGTAGAGGAAGAAGACCATGCAACAGCATTATTTGATTGATTCTGTAATTCATAGGTTACGTCCCAGTTTTCATAAACTGGCGCGATACCGGTATTTTTCCAGTTTAAGGTAATACCCATCTGACCACCTGATGTAAGGTTGGTAGTCATATTTCCACCTTCAAGAATGACTCTGTAACCGGAAAGCTTCCAGGCCATCCGCATACTATCCCTTCCCCTCAGGTCATTGGTATTTTCATTACAGAAATTCCCGTTACCGATCATGCTTGCATGATATAGTTTTACCTGTCGGGGGACATCCCAAAATGCACAGGGACCACCATTATTAGTGCCTCCACAAGGCCCTTCACCCAGAATCGGGGCATATCTCCAACGATTCAGGAGAGCGGTATCAAAACGCATTCCATTATAAACAGTTGGATTACTTTCAAGCCAATTGGAGATATACCCATCTGTCCAACCCCAGTTATCCCTCCTCCAGCCAATCTTACCCCAGGCATTACTGGCTGTCAAGGCATGATATCCCACTTCGGGAGGAACCATGGTATTGCTGAACTGGTTTCCGTCGAAAGTTGAAATAATAGAAACCAATGGATGATTAGGAAAAGCAGTTATATGTGCATCAATAATTCGAATCAGTGATGATGCCAATGGTCTGCGACCGGCAGGATATGCTGCAATATTACTTGCAGCAGAAACCATATGCCATTCACCCCATGATCCATAACCCCTAATGTCAACATACCCTAACGCATCTTTATATGATACACCATTGTATGATGTAACGTTGATATGCTGGGCGATTGCATTCAGCAACGCCTCAAACCGGGAAAGATAATTAGGTGAATTATAGTTCGGAACCCAGAATGCGTCTTCTGCAGAAATCCAGTCGCGACTGTTTGTTGCTTCAGCCTGCATCAGGTTATGCAGGTATAATGGATAAGACATATAAGCACCTCCGGCAAAAGGGCCGTCGGTCCTTCCAGGATTCTGCGTCATTATACCAAAAGAAATTCTTTGTTTCGCAGAGATCGCTTCATTAAAAACCTGGTCGAAATAGGCCCAATTGTAAACTCCCTGTGCAGACTCTAATTCATCCCATGCAAGGGAAGACCTGTGATAAATATCCATTGGAGGAACCATCGCTGATTCTGTAGGATTATTTATCATTTGAGATGCACTGCTGGAATGCCATCTTTCTGCCCCCCTGAAAGGAGCAACTATATCAGGATCACTAAAGGGAATACTGCTAAAAGAAAAAGGAGAAACTTGATTTTGCGCAAATGAAAAAATGCCAAAAAACAGTAAAAAAACTGGTAAGAATAACAGTTTCTTTATGCCTGGATTATGTGAAGTGCACAGAGGCGGCCAAAAAGATGCAATAATTTCACAATTACGGAAAATTGGTTTCATAGACTTTAGATATTGGATGGATAGCTACACAATTAACTCAATCGCAACATCCTAAACCAAATTATATGCCAAAAAAAATCTTCTGTTCTAAATATATCAACAGGTTTATAATAAGTTAATAACTAAATTTTAGTCAATTATTCTTCTACCTCTGAACTAAATAAATACACATATGAAAAAATTAAATAAAAAAAATCATACAATATGTAAAATCATTTTTCGTTGACCGCATCCTCAGATAAAAATGATACTTCTTTATACACCAATATTCTTTTAATTCAATCCCTGTCTGTGATTCAATATGCTGGTGTGCTTTGATTTTCAAAATTGTTTTATTAAGTTTGCATTGCTTATCCAAATCACCCGTTTTCCAAATATCCTTTGGATTTATAGCCATACATCCTCTTAATGGCTTCAAACCCCGAACAAGCTTACCCATATCTCCTTGAATACCATATCTTTAATTCTTATTCATTAATAAGATCAATATGAAAAAAGTTCAAGCTTACCTTCCTGAACGTATTAGCCTTTTGTTCATCGCATTAACCTTTGGCATAGCTGTTTTGAGTTCCTGTTCTGATACAAAAAAGCTAACATATTTTGATGGTATCCAGGACTCAAGTGTCAAACTTGCAACTCAGAGTACCGAGTCCATTATTCAGCCAAGCGACTTGCTGAGTATAACTGTTAGTAGTTTAAACCCAACCGCTTCGGCCATTTTCAATGCGCCAAACGAATCAACGCCTAATACAAACCAGGCAACAGCGTTTGGCAATACGTTGACCGTTGGCTACCTGGTAAATCCAAACGGTGATATACAATTTCCCGTGTTGGGGACTATTCATGTGGAAGGTTATAATAAAACCCAACTCACAAAATATATCACCCAGCAATTAATAGATAAAAAGTTATTGGTGGATCCTATCGTTGTTATCCGTTATTTAAATTTCAGGATCAGTGTGCTGGGTGAAGTTACACGTCCGGGTGTATACTCAACACCCAATGAAAAGATAAGTATACTTGAAGCACTGGGCATGGCTGGTGATATTACCATCTATGGGAAAAAAGAAAATGTACTATTAATCAGGGATGATGGCAAAGGAGATAAAATGATCAAAAGGATGAACCTTAATTCCCAGGAAATCCTGACCTCTCCTTATTATTACTTACGCTCAAACGACATCATTTATGTTGAACCCACAAAAGACAAAGCAGCCAAAGAAAGAAATGCCATGATCTTTCCCATTGTGATAAGTCTAACAACACTGCTCATTGTTGTACTTGACAGGGTCAATTTATAATCAATTTTACCGTACTAAATTTCCGTATAATGGAAAAAACATCAAAATATAAGAACGAGAAGGATAATAAGGTTTTCCAGCAGCTATTTTATAAATACCTTCCTTATTGGCCACTGTTTTTAACACTTCTGGTTATAAGTGTCGGCAGTCTGTTCATTTACCTGAAGTTAAATACACCTGTTTATGAAACAACAGCCAGCATACTAATCAAGGATGAAACCAAGGGCCAGGAAGATTCAAAAATGGAAGATGTCCTGAACCTTTTTGGTACAAAGAAGACAGTTGAAAACGAAACCCAGATTTTGAGCTCTAACGAAATACTGAAAGTTGTTATCAATAAGCTTCACCTGTATGCGCCTGTAACCGAAGAATTAGGATGGAATGGTAAAATAATTAAATCGGCATTCCTCACCAGCCCGGTTATGATTGATGTCCCCAATCCGGATTTAATTCAGGATAGTAAGAAAATATATTTCACTGTATCAAAAGACAGGAAAAATGTACTGATCGATGGCAAGCAGTATCCAATGAATGAATGGGTTGAATCTCCCTGGGGCAAAATAAGGTTCCAGAAAAATTCATTCGGGAAACCCGAATCTGTTATTGGTGAAAATAGAATGTATTTTTCTTTGATAAAAATGGACAAGATTATCAATGCAGTTACAAAAAATCTTGTTGTTACACCGGTAAGCCGCCAATCTTCCGTGATCAATCTTAAGATCAGGGACGAAATACCTGAAAGAGGCGAAACGATATTAAAAAATATTGTTGACGCTTATAATACGTCTGCCATCGAAAGGAAGAACAGCATTGCAATGAAAACGCTGGAATTCATCGAGAGCAGGCTGAAAAATGTTGGCTCTCAACTGGATTCTGTTGAAAGTGGCATCCAGAAATACCGCGACCGTTCAGGAATTGTAGATATAAGCGAACAAAGCAGGCTATATCTCCAAAGTATTGAAGAAAATGATAAAGAGATCAATACACTGAATATGCGTATGTCTGCGCTGAATGAAGTTGAGAACTATGTTCAATCTAAATCAGGACAGGGAGATATCGTTCCATCAACCATTAATATTGAGGACCCTACCCTTTCCCAGTTAGTAAATAAACTTTCTGCTTCCCAGTCTCAATATGAATCATTGAAAAAAACTACTGCGGAAAATAACCCGATCCTGTTATCGCTGCAGGAAGAGATCAATAAAACCAAACCGAGTATTCTGGAGAATATCCGTAACCAGAAAAAAAGTATCGCTTCCGGTAAATCTTACCTTGATCAGGTCAACAATAAATATTCATCGATGCTGAGTACTGTTCCTAAAAAAGAAAGGGAACTGGTTGAAGTAAGCAGGCAGCAGAATATTAAAAACGATATTTATAAATTCCTTCTTCAAAAAAGGGAGGAAACGGCTTATTCCATCAGCTCTGCATTACCAGATTGCTTTTTAGTGGATCAGCCTACCACATCCCTGTTCCCGGTAAGTCCAAAAAAACCTTTACTGGCCTTACTGGCAGCCTTTGCCCCTTTCATTCTGGGATTCCTGGTTGTTTCACTCAAGGATTCAATGAACAGTAAGGTGCTTTACAGAAAAGACATTGAGTCTTTGACTAAGTTCCCCATTATTGGCGAATTGATGTTTGAAAAACTGGAAGAACCTATTGTTACCAAAAATGCACAAAGAAGTTTCCTCCAGGAACAGTTCCGTCAAATTCGGGCCGCCTTGAAATACCAGGGCAATCCGAAAGGTAATGTAAAAAGGATCCTGGTTACGTCTTCCATTAAAGGTGAGGGAAAAAGCTTTGTTTCGTCAAACCTTGCTGTAAGTATTGCACGCAGCGGCAAAAAAGTCGCCTTACTGGAACTCGACTTACATCAGCCTAAACTGAGGGAAATGTTTGAAATCGGAAACTGTGCTGGTATTACAGACTATCTGCAGGGAAAAGCAACAGAAAAGCAAATTATCATACCTACAGATGTCCAGCCAAACCTTTCACTAATTCCTGCAGGCTTCCTTATAGAAGACCCAACCGAATTATTGCTGAATGGCAAACTTGAGATTTTACTCAATTACCTGGATACAGTATTTGATGTGCTGATCATTGACACAGCTCCTGTACTGGCACTTACGGATGCAACATCTATCTCGCCTCTGGTAAACCTGGTTTTATATATCATCAGGCACGACCATACACCTAAAACACATATTGAATTCCTGGATGAAAATATGGAGGCACATAATATCGAAAATGTGGCCCTGGTATTTAATGGGGTTAAAAAGAGAGGTTTCGGAAGATATAGCTATGGTTACGGATCAGGATATGGATATGGCTCCAAATCTTCATACGACGCGTATAGCAAAAAGAAAAAAGTAGCCTGATCGGTGAGACGATAAAAATAAACTGAAAGCCTGAAAACTGATGTATTCGATTGTTTTTCACACAATTAACAATTCTTTTTTACGTTTACATAAACGTAATAAGGTCTTGCAGGGAAAACCCTGCAGGAAATCCTCATCCGGTTCAGGCTCAGATAAACAACTATTTATTGTTCAATCTTATAAGCTACCCTTGTGACTGAGTTGGCGAAGCTATTAACGTTTTTATGGTTTCCCTTTCAGTCAAACGATATCCGCAAACAGAATATTAAGATCAATTATCTTGAATTTTATGGTACTTTTTCAGGCTAATTGAGTTTTTTTACCCAGAAACCACAAAGGAATTTTAAATGTCAGTACCCTTAGTATCAGTCATGATGGCTGTTTACAACTCAGAAACCTATTTGAAGGAGGCCATTGAGAGCATTCTCAATCAAACATACACCAACTTCGAATTTCTGATAATTAATGATGGCTCAACAGATAAAAGTAAAGAAATCATTCTCTCATATAAGGATCCAAGGATAATATACCTGGAGAACCCCGTTAATGCGGGTATTGTGCAATCAAGAAATAACTGCCTTTTAGCTTCCAAAGGAAAATATATTGCCGTTCTGGACAGCGACGATGTTGCGTTGCCAATCAGACTTGAGAAACAAGTAGCTTTTTTGGAGAACAACCCAGACTATGGCATGTGTGGAACATATTTTAAAGTAATTGATCATAAGGGGAAAAAACTATATAATGTTAAATTCCCCGTTTCTGATATAGACTTGAAGACTTACTTGAATTTTGGCAACAGTTTCTGCCATTCCACGATGCTGATCAGATCTGATCTTGCCCTGAAATTCATGTACCCGGAAGATTTTCAATTGGGAGAAGATTACGCATTATGGCTATTGATCTCAGCAGTCTCAAAAGTTTATACATTGCCCGTTTTCACAACTTTTTACAGGATCCATGGTCATAATGTAAGTGTTTCCAAACAGGCAGAAATGTTTGATTCTATTCTCAAGATTAATGCCGCGAACCTGACGAAATTAAATATTCCTTTTACCGAAACACAATTAGTTACATATAGCCATTTCCTCATTTTTGACCACCTCTATTTTAAGGATAAAAAGAAATTCAAATTGCTGGAAGACTGGCTCCATATACTTTTCACTTCAATACAGAAAGATACAAACATTCAAAACCTGGTGATTTTGAGGTTCCTGCTACAAAGATGGTTTGTGATCTGTTATAAATTGAAGAGGTATCATGCCATGTTTTTCAATAAACTTTTTTTTAGCGACACGATTTCATATATCCAGTATTTATCGCAATTCCTGTTAACACATTATAAAAAGTTTTTCTTTCTTTCCTAAATCATCTTAAAAGAAAAAGTATAAAATAAGTGAAGCTTGTTATAGCCAAAGAATAAGAAAAAGATTAACCTATTTAAAAACAATTAATTTGCCTTTTAAGCTTTCAAAAATTGGTTCCAGGGAATTAGTAAGGGTTTCCTTTTTAAACGCGATATCCACGGTAATAAAGATGTTTACCGGGCTGATCAGCATTAAAGTAATTGCTTCCGTGATAGGCCCTTCAGGTATTGCCCTGCTTGGCCAGCTTAACAATTTTTCAAATATCCTGCTCAGCATTTCAACTGGCGGAATAAATGCAGGAATTACAAAATATATTTCTGAACATTCAGGTTCGGAAAACAAAACCAACCTCTTCCTTGGAACCGGCTTCTGGATAACTGCCGTTTTTTCTATACTAACAGGGCTTGTTCTTATTTTTGGGGCAGGTTATTTTGCAGAAATTATTTTGTTCGACAGGAAGTATACTTCGATTTTTTACATTTTTGGGGGGACAATAGTTTTATATGCCTTTAATACTTTACTGATCTCCATAATTAATGGATTCAAAGATTATAATCGATACCTGATCATCAACATTGTTGGCAGTCTTGTTGGACTGGTTTTCTCAGTTGTCCTCGCACTTAAATTTGGCATTTATGGTGCTTTGCTTTCTGCGGTAACATATCAGTCAATTGTATTCATCATCTCTCTGGGATTAATATACAAAGCCAGCTGGTTTGATATAAAGATTTTCTTAACCAAATTCAGCAAACCGACTGCACTTAAACTGGGACAGTTTTCATTAATGGCATTGGTAAGCGCACTGACGGTTCCTGGTAGTCAATTATTGGTAAGGCAATTTATCACAGACAGTGAATCCATACACCAGGCCGGACTATGGGAAGGATTAAACAGGGTCTCAACCATGTACCTGTTTGTTGTTATGACTTCCCTCAGTGTTTATTATCTTCCAAGACTCTCTGAATTAAAAACAAATCTGGAATTAAAGAATGAGGTCATGAGTGTATATAAACTCATGGTGCCTTTCCTTATATTTTCCATAATCGTAATTTATTTCAGTCGCGACTTAATCATACAAATTCTGTTCACCCCGGAATTTAACGAAATGAGAACCCTGTTTGTATTTCAATTTCTTGGAGATTTCCTTAAAATGTGCGGCTGGGTTTTGGGGTATCTCCTTATAGCAAAAGCAATGACCAAAACATATATTATCATGGAGATGGTAAACTTTGTAGTTATTGTTGCTTTAAGCTTTGTATTCATCAAATATTTCGGAACGATTGGTGCAACTTACGCTTACGCCATAACACATTTTACATATTTCATTATTTTAGCTTTTATTTTCAGAAAATTACTCTTTACAAAAGCGGAAAAATAATTACAGCAAAATACATCCATCACTTCAACACATTAGAATAACATGTTTTGGGCTAAAAGAAAGAACAAATAATGATTTTAATTGCAATCATAATAGCCATTATCGGACTCTATGTATTTTATAAATATCCGGACTCCCTTGCCATTTTATTCTTCACACTCACAATTGCCGACGTAAACTTTAAGATTGGCGGACTCCCACTGAACTTCAGGGCAATTATTGGAATACTGGCATTTATCAGGGTATTAACAATCGATAAAGATTATGACTACCCATCATTTTTCAAATCATCCACAAAATATATCCCGGTTTTTATCATATATACATTATTGGTAACAGCTGCTTTTGACCTCATGACTTTTGAATTTGTAAAATCATGTGCAATCACATTCATTTGTGTTTACCTTGGGTATTTCTATTATTTTAAATCAGACAATGCTTCCGTATTAAAAATAAGCCTGATACTGGCAGGACTGATATGTTTCGCCGACCTTGCATACACTTATATTTACGTTGGCCACTTCCCAGTTCAAAGAATCTATCAGCGGCTTTTAGATATTCCCCTGGTGTATGATGAATACGGTGAAGTAGTAGAGCCCGTAAACTGGGGTTTCTATGGCTGTATTTGCGGCATGGCCTTCCTATACATTTTGACAGATTACATCAATCATAACAAAAGCGAAAAACTTTCTTTACTGCTTTTACCTATCATGTTCATGGGAGTAATCATGTCAACATCACGCAGTTCATTACTAGGCATGATCGGGGCATCCATATTTCTAATTGGAAAAGAATTAAAAGACCGGACAAGGGCAAAAAGGGCTTATAAACTTATTTTACTCTCAGTGGGCATGATTGTTTTATCGCTCTTTCTTTTTTCCATTATGGAGGAATACCTGAACCTTGAAGTGGAGTTCATAGAAAAAATAAGTTCCCGTTTAATTGATGAACCTATTGCCGTTTTAAATAAAAACCTGGGCAACAGTTACAATGCCCAGGAACTTGATGCACTCGACTGGAGGGGTGAAATTTCCCAGGTAAGCTATGAGGCTTTCCTGAGCCTGAGTTTTATTGAACAACTTTTTGGCATCGGATTTTGGGGATTTACCATAAGGAATCTTGGACATAATAATTTACCCCCACATAACGGGTTATTAATGCTCCTTATAGAATACGGGATCATTGGGTCCTGTATTTGGGCATTTATTTTCTTTACATCGATAAAAGACTCCATAAAATATAACGATTCCACTTCACCCCTTTTAACCATACTGCTTTTTCTTTTCCTGTATTGCCTTGGGCAAAATGAAGTGTTGACGCAGGGACTGTTTTTTCTGATTATTGCAACTATGATTGCAGAGAATCGCAGTTTACGTGAGAAACAGTATTCTTTAGAATAATCCAGGTTAATATAGTTCTTGTTATCCATGAAATTAAAAAAGATCATATTTATAGCACCGGGCTTACCTGTTGGCGGAGCAGAGAAGTTTTTGGTTTCCCTGTCAAATTCACTTTTAAACCAAACCAGCAGGCAAATTATCGTAAGCCTCAGTGATAATAATCCACTTGAAAAAGAATTTGATCCGTCAATAGATATTGTAAAACTGCCCAGGCAAAGTAAATGGAGCCTAAAGCCCCTTATTGAGCTTAGAAAATGCCTGAAAAAAGAAAAACCCGATATTATATTTTGCCTGAATTTCTTCAGCTACATATTTGTGCGGATTGCCAGGTTAGGCATTGCATCAAAAGAAAAAGTATTCATTTCTTACCACAGTACCATACATCTGAACAGGAAAGAGCATTTCCTGCATAAAATATTTTTTGCTACGCTGAACAAAAATTTCAGGATTTTGACTGTATCAGAAAACCAGGCCCGCTATACATCAACTGCATATAATGTACCTGATTATTATTTCAAGACCATATTAAACGGGGTAGATACAGGATACTGGAAATTACCTGCATCAGATATGGAATATGCACATATAAGGAAGCAAATGGATATTCCTGCTGCTTCAAAAGTTATCATACTCACCGCAGGGTTCAGGGCGGAAAAAAATCACATTGGAGCCATCAATGCATTATCCATCCTGCATAATGATTTTAACGAAAAGGCATACCTGCTTTTTGTTGGAGATGGACATCTCTCAAAAGAGATCAGGGAACATGCAAAAGTATCGCCGGTTGCAGAATATGTAAAATTTGCCGGCCTTCAGAAAGATGTAAGGCCTTACTATTGGTCTGCTGACCTCTTTACACTTTGCTCAACATCAGTAGAAACTTTTTCCATTGCTGCATTGGAAGCTATGTCTTGTGGCTTACCTGCTGTCTTAACCGAAATAGGAGGAGCCAGCGAAATGATCGAAGAAGGGAAAAATGGTTTCCTATGTCAGCCCACAGACAAGGATATTGCTGAAAAATGGCATAAGGCATTAATAACACCTTTTTCAAAATCCGACATTCACAAACACATCGAAAAATACTTTAGTTTGGAAAAAATGATTTCCGCCTATAAAGAAGTGCTTGGAACAGACACCCTTAACAAATAAATATTGAATCCACCGACTAAACAGACATATCCAAAACTGTTTAACTAACCTTAGTACAAAACAATGACATCTGTCCACCATACAATAGCGCCAGATCCAAAAAACATTCATGACCAGTCGGTAAACGGCAAACCGATGCAAACAGTATTGTTTTTTACAGGCATACTACTTTACCACATATTGATAACTTTCCAGGGACTGGACCTTTTGGATGAAGGCTTCCACGTAACATTTTACCAGCAATTTTTTTCCGATCCGGAATCTGTTCAGTATAGTTTTTTCTATTGGTTCTCCGGTTTAATTGGCGGTTCAGTGCTTAAACTTTTCCCCGGTGCCGGCTTGTGGGGACTCCGATTTGCCGGAGCCATTTCATCAACCATTACCATTTGGATTGCTTTTAATCTATTAGAAAAATATGTGAACAGGCGAATACTAATGATAAGCCTCGGAATTCTTTCCTTATTCATCAATACCGAACCTAAAGATTTGTATTACAATAATCTTTCGGCACTTCTTTATTTTATAGGCGCATACTTCTTATTCAAAGGGCTGGTAAAAAACAAGGGCGTATACCTGTTCTTATCCGGAGCCGTCTTTTGTATTAATATTTTTACGCGGACACCAAATTTACTTGGCCTTGGCCTGGGGATTTTAATATTCTACCATGCCTGGCTTTATTCAGAATCCGGAAAACAAATCTGGAAGAAAATTTTTCTATTTGCCGGGGGTATCATTGCCGGTGCTGGATTAGTTCTTTACATAATGCACCTCCTGGGGCACCTGGAATATTTCATCAATTCCATAAAATACTTATCAGCAATGAGCAGCACCACCGACAAAAAAGACGGCCTGGGAGGTGGTTATGGTATCATAAAGCTTATTTACATACCCATCAAGCAATATTCGATGGCTATTGGATCTGTCCTGCTGATGCTTTCCTTTATTTTCACGAGTGCCTATTTGCTTTCTGCTTTGAATATTAACAAGGGTCCAGGTAAAAAATTAATACAATTCATCCCTTATCTTTTCCTGCTGGCATTATTCGGGCTTATTGCTACGGATAAAATCAAAATCAATATGTTGTTGTATTTTCTAACCGGGTTGAGTCTTTTTTTTGGCTTTCTGACCATGATCAAATCGCCCAATCCGGAACTTAAAATATTATCAGCATTGGGATGCCTGATCATACTGGTACATCCTTTTGGAAGTGCCCCTGGGATTATAACAGTTGTCATTTATTCTATGTGGATATCCTTCCCTATTGCCGCAGACTATATCTATGCTGTTAAAAAAATCACTAACAAGATGGAATATGAGACGGAAAATAGTAAAAGTGCTGCGTGGCTAATTTTAAACTCCAGGCAGCTTCGAAACATACAACTTGGAACACTTGCTGCAATCATTTTTTTATGCATCCATCATATTTTCACCTACCCTTATTTTTACGACTACCATAAAAGAAGCGAAATGACCTACCAGGTGGCAAATAAAAATATGCGGCATATTTACACTTCAAAAGAGAGAGCGGAGTCAATTAATGAACTATTAACAGAAAGTTCAAAATACATTAAAGAGAAAGATTATGTGCTCGCTTATGACGCTATCCCGCTATATCATTTCATGACAGAAACAAGGCCGTTCCTGAATAATCCCAGCCCCATGTTTTACAGCACCGAATTATTTTCAGTTGAAATGGAAAAAGCAATTAAAAAAAGGCCACTTCCGGTGATCGTAAGGCAAAAAATTAAAACTGTTCACGAAGGAAGCAAATGGCCTGAAGAAATAGTGAATTTCAATGAAGAAGATATTGAAAGAAGCACAGGCAGGGATAATTACCTGCGGGAATTTATTAAACTACATAATTATAAAGAAGTTTGGTCCAACAAAGTATTTTCAATCCTGGTCACTGATATGAAAACTAAATAATTAAATAAACCCGTTGGCCAGGATTACCTGAAGTAATGATATTACTAAACCAATATTTTTAAAAAGCATTTTCAGGGTATCCGCTGATTATCAGGGGATGACCTACAAAAGACATATATGTTTTTTTAATATATTGATTTAAAATAAAATACATATTTAACGTTATATAGCAGACAAAAAGAAAGGCCTGGTCATAAAGAGTGAATTATATGGATAAGGATGAATTGATTATTGAAATTGGCACAGGGTATACCTCCATTCCCTCCAAAGTTGGTGCTGCCACGGAGATTGTTGTAGAGGAACTTACCCGTTCCCTTCAAAAAGCAGGCAAAAATGTGGTGATTTTTGATGTTAACGACAAAGATCGGATCCCTTCCAACCTTCCCATACACGAGGTTTATGTTCCGGCTTTTATCGCAGGTAAATCAGGATACAATCTGGGCATTTTTCATAAACTCAAGCGGGTTTTCTATTCTTTTTCACTGTCCTTTAGCCTGAACCGATTTATAAAGAAAGACAAATCATATGTAATCCATTTCCATAACCAGTATAATTTTTTCTTTTTCTGGCTTTTTTCAACCAGGAAAAAAAGAAAGAATGCCCGGCTTTTCTATACAACACATAGTGGCATCTGGTCGAAGCCCTGGGATGAGATTAAGGATAAGGTCAACATAAAATACTTCATGGAATCATTTGCCATGAAACATGCCGATGCCAGTTTTCTGTTGAATGAAAGCACCATGCTAAATATCACTCAGCATCTGGGTATCCCTCCGCAAACCCTTCACCTGATGCCTAATGGGGTGAATACTTCCATTTACAGGAAACTGGAAAAAAATGACAATTCTGTCATTCAACTGAAAAAGAAACTTGGGGTTGAAAATAAAACCATTATTTTTCTAGCAGGAACAATAGAGTCGAGAAAAAATCAACTTGCCATCATAGAATACCTGGCCCCGCTTCTCAGGACTAACCCAAACCTGGTTTTTCTGTATGCCGGAGGTATTCGCGACCAGGAATATTTTAGCTCCATTGAATCTTACTGTAAAGCAGAGGGCCTGGAACAACAAGTTCGGTATCTCGGGGAACTGGCACCAGGAAATAACCTGAACACCTATTATAATATATCAGACGCATTTATCCTGGCTTCCAAATTTGAAGCATTTCCACTGGTTACACTTGAAGCACTCGCATCCGGACTACCGGTATTGCTGTCAAATAACCTGATGATCAATTTTTTCAGGCAGGAAAACACAGGCATATTTAACTTTGGCAGCCCGGAAGATTTACATAAAATCATTATCACTGAGATTTTAGATAAAGAGAAGCAAGCTTTACATGCAAATCGTGCAAGGCTATTTATAGAAAATAATTTCAGCTGGGACCTTGTAACCCAAAAATATTTCAATTAAGTACCCTGATGCATATCATTCAATTAAATAGCTATATCACATTGAACGGCGGCTCTGAAACGGTTATGGCTAACCTCACAGGGTTGCTGGAAGAAAATGGCCATGAAGTACTCAATATTGGATACAAATCAGTGAAAGAAGATAAGTTAATGGACAACTACTTTTCCCTTGGGCCGGAGAAGCAAAAGCTTTCAACCTTTTTCACAGAGAAGAAAACCGTTGACCTTATCATTGAAAAAATCAAACAGAATAATACAGGGCTTGTAATTTGTCATAATGTTTATCATAAATACCCGATAACAGAATTACTGCATGCTATCAAAGAAAGAACCAAAGCAAAGCTGGTAATTATATTCCATGACTATAAGGCGGTTTGCCCAAGGTGCAACCTCTTTAATGGAAAAAGAATCTGTACAGATTGCAGCGATGGAAAATTCGTCAATGTTATCCGGCACAGGTGCCGATATAATTCATTGGTACAATCTACCGTCCTTGCAATAGATTCCTACTATAATAATGCTATTCGGGATGCTTATTCCTACCCGGATTTATTTATCAGTCCGAGTTATTTCCTGGCAAAGCAATTCGGCAAAATGGGCTTCAAATACCCTATTAAGGTTATCCATAATCCATTTAATACCTCGGCTTTCACCAGGAGAAAAAGCCATTCAAAAAAACAGCAGGCAGTTTTATATGCCGGCAGGTTTTCTGTTGATAAAGGCATTGCGCTTTACCTTGACCTTGCAAAAAAATTCATCGATATTAAGTTCTTAATAGCAGGTGCGGGTGATGTTGAGGATGAAGTACGAAAAGCAGATCGCGAACTTGCCAACGTTGAATACCTGGGCAGTTTAAACAGGGAACAGCTGTTCAATACTTTTGATAAAGTAGATTATTTAATCCTGCCCTCCATATGGTATGAGAATAATCCTAATATCATCATTGAAGCTATGTCTTTTGGATTGCCTGTAATTGGATCAAACCTGGGTGGAATTCCGGAACTTATTGGGGAAGGAAGGGGATTTCTTTTTGATCCTCTTAAACCGGAATCACTGCCAGATCTGATGAAATCCCTCGAGTCATTAACTCCGCAGGCTTACCAGGAAGTATCAGAAAGATCAATGGCCTTTGCACAGACATTATCATATGAAAATTATTACAGGCAATTATCGGCCATCATTCCGGAGTTGGAGCTGAAACCGATTTTGCAGTAAATAGTAATATATTAAAATCTCTAAATCACTAAAAAGAAAGAATACAGATCATGAAAAAGAAAATCTATCTGGCTGGTTCCGGTGGTATGCTCGGAGAAGCTTTTTACCGCGTTTTTAAAGATAACTATGACATAAAATGTACCGATAAAGATGTTAATACAGACTGGCTCAGCTTCCTGGATTTTCGGGATCTGGAAGCCTACAGAAAAGATGTATATTCTTTTAAGCCCGATTACCTTTTTCATCTCGGTGCTTTTACAGATCTTGAATATTGTGAGAAAAATGTAGATGACACCTATGCCACCAATACTATGTCTGTAGAAAATGCCGTGTATATAGCAAATGAACTACAGATCCCCTTGCTCTATATCAGTACAGCAGGAATATTTGACGGGAAAAAAGAACTCTACGACGACTGGGATATGCCCAATCCATTGGGACATTATGCCAGGTCAAAGTACATGGGTGAAAGATATGTGGTAGAACATGCCCACAGATACCTTGTTTGCCGTGCAGGTTGGATGATGGGTGGCGGACCAGGAAAAGATAAAAAATTCATCAGCAAGCTGATCAAACAATTAACTGATGGCAAAAAAGAACTCTTTATTGTTGATGATAAAGACGGCACTCCCACTTACACGGTTGATTTTGCCCGCAATGTTGAATTACTCATACAGAAAGAATACTGGGGATTATATAATCTTGTTTGCAAGGGTCAAACGAGCAGGATGGAAGTTGCAGAAGAGCTGCTGAAAAAGTTAGGTCTGGAGGGAAAAGTTAAACTTACAAGTGTAACATCTGATTATTTCAAAGAGGTATATTTTGCTCAAAGGCCTCCGTGCGAAAGGCTCGTAAATAAAAAACTTGACCTGCGTAATTTGAACATCATGCGCGATTGGAGAATTGCCCTGCATGAATATATCGACACTTACTATACCGAATACCTGAAAAATAAATTCTGATAAACCCTGTTTTACACCATGCGCATAGCTTCTTTTGGATTCCGCTCACTGCCTCCTTCAAAAGGTTCGGCAGGAGCTGATAAATTTGCCCTTGAATTCCTGCCCAGGCTGGCTGCACGCGGCCATTCGGTTACAGGATATAACCGAATTTATCCAGGTCAGGAAAAAGGGCCGGATGAATTCCAGGGTGTTAAAGTCAAGTATTTTAAAACAATACCGAAATCAGGAATAGACACGCTGCTTCATTCCTGGAAGGCCACCTGGGATATTATCAGGCATAATTCTGCCGATATTGTACATATACAGGGCAATAATGCCATTTTTGCATTGATACTTAAACTCTTTGGTAAAAAAGTGGTGCTTAGTATTGATGGTGTAGAGTGGGAAAGGGAAAAATGGTCCTGGCCGATGCGCAAAATTGTGCTGGCCAATGCATACCTGGCTGTTAAGTCTGCAAAATACATTGCCATTGACAATGTATTTACAAAAGAAATGTTTGAAAAAAAATTCAAACGGAAATTTGATTTTATTTCCTTCGGAAGTGAAGTGAGCGATAAAGGTGATTCAGATATATTGGACAGGTTAGGCCTGCAAAAAGGAGAATATTTTCTTTTTGTTGGCAGGTTCATTCCCGACAAAGGCCTGCAATACCTCATTCCTGCTTTCGAAAAATTAAAAACGGAAAAAAAGCTTGTACTTGTTGGCGGCTCTCCAAATCCAAGTGAATTTGAGATAGGCCTGAAAAATACCAAAGACAGCCGGATATTGTTTGCAGGATTTATATACGGCGAGGATACCGTAACCCTAATGCGCAATGCATATGCTTATATACAGCCATCAGATATCGAAGGGCTGTCTCCTGTAATGCTGTCCGTAATGGGCCTGGGAACACCGCTTATTTGCAGTGATATCAAAGAAAATAAGTACATCGTACATGAAGATGCCCTGATGTTCGAAAAATCAAATATTGGCTCTTGCCTTAAAGTACTTGAATATTCATTGCAAAACAGGGAAAAGCATCTGGAAATGGCGAAAGCAGCAAAATCCAGAATACTGAAAGATTATTCCTGGGATACGATTACTGATCAATACATTGAATTATTTGAAAAAGCATGAAAATGAGTTTCTACCTTAAAATAAATGGCTAAAAAACCTGGCTTTTACTTCTAGTAAATTTCGAATTCAGACAGACTTAGAAAGTTTACTTGTAATTTTGCCTGTCCAAACCCGGAACAACTGTGAAAACGAATGTCTTTTCTTCAATACTTCTAAAGTCTCCCCTAAATATTTTCGGATTTGCCCGAAATCCATTTAAACTTAATTTTTCTAGCCTAACGGGTGCAATTACAAAGGAAATATTTTTACTACGCGTAAAGGGCGGAACAGTACTTCCATTTAAGGCTATTTCCATGTTAAGCAATAAAAAATCAGATGGTTATGAACAATTAATTGTCCGGAAATCAGGTAAATATTAGAATCAATTACACATTAAACAAAGTTATAATTTAATGATAAAGGTTGGAATTATCGGTATCGGAAAAATGGGGATTTCACATCTTGCTATCCTCGGAGCACATCCCGATGTTAAAGTGGTGGGTGTTTGTGACACATCTAAAATGATGTTGGATGCCATTGAAAAGTACAGTCCTTTTCCCTGCTTTACTGATTATAAAAAAATGCTCGAAGAAGCAAAACCAGATGCGGTTGTTGTAGCAGTACCTACAAAATATCATGCTGCAATAGTAGAAGAATTACTTAAAAGGGATGTACACGTTTTTGCTGAGAAACCATTCTGTCTTAATCCGGAACAGGGTGCCCCCCTGGTAGCACTGGCCAAACAGAAAAGCCTGGTAAACCAGGTTGGGTATCATAATAAATTTGTTGGCACATTCCAGGAAGTTAAACGGATCATTGATGGCGGATTCATTGGTGAACCTTATCATTTTCTTGGCCAGGCATACGGGCCGGTAGTAATTAAAGCAAAACAGGATACCTGGCGGTCAAATCCGGAAGAAGGCGGAGGCTGCCTGATGGATTATGCATCACATGTAATTGATCTCATAAATTATATACTTGCCCCCATTACTGATGTTAAAGCAACAATGCTAAAATCTATTTTCTCAAAGGAAGTAGATGATGCCGTTTTCTCCATGCTTGAACTGAGTAATAAAGTAACCGGGATCTTATCCGTAAACTGGAGTGATGAAACATACCGTAAAATGTCTACCTCTATTTCCATAAATGGAAAGAAAGGCAAGATCGTTTCGGATGCCAATGAACTGAAAGTATTCTTTAAAGATGATGAATGTCCGGCGGGCTATAGCAAAGGCTGGAATATCAGGCATGTTACAGATTTAACCCCAGAGGTTGACTATTACCTTCGGGGTGAAGAATATTCTGCCCAGTTGGATTATTTCATTAAAACGGTACAGGGAAAAGTACCAAACAGTATCAACAGTTTTGAAAGTGCCTGGTTAACAGACAGGGCCATCTCTTTAATCAGAAAAGAACAACGATAATTACATGGAAAGAATATTATTTGGCGACAACCAGTTTTTTGCGGTAAACCATATTTCAGATGAAAAATCAATGGCGCAGTCCATCAAGTTCAAAGAGGATAGCGCTATTATTAAAACCCTGGATTATGCCATGGAAGATGGCATTCAGACATTCATGTGTACCACCCACGATCGTATTGCCAATATTTGTGAGATCATACGGAATAATCCCCAGAAATATAAAGATTTCAAGATATTCCCCTGCATGCCTTATGCGCATAAATATGCCAATGCAGTTACAGAACTAGGTATTACAGGTACATTAAAGCAATATGTACCGGGAAACTTTTTTGGCTCTCTTTTTAAAGGTGGCGTAGCGTTTCTTTCAAAAGACTATCTGAAGATTATGGAGTTGCTTATTGATGCTGAAATGAAAATGTTTAAGGACATCAAAACCCCTGTAATTTTCCTTCAGAATGTAATAACAGATATGTTGCTTGGTTTGGGTATGACGGATGTGCTCGTAGCATTTCACCAATACGTTGAGAAAAAGTATGATGCTGAAGCAGGGTTCATAACTATGAATATGCCCAAACTGCTGGCTGTATTGGAAAAAGCGGGCATTGAAAACCCAATAATATGTTCTTCCATAAATAAAGCCGGCTTCCGAATGTCTGGTGGAAAAGCCTTATATGAAGAAACCCTTAGAACTAAGAAATTCAGGGCAATCGCTATGCAAGTACTTGCTGGCGGGGCAGTTTCCCCAAAAGAAGCTATTGAATATGTATGCCAGTTGCCAAACATTGAATCAATTTTGTTCGGTGCATCATCCAGGACCAATATTCATGAAACGGCATCACTGATACATCAGTTTGATCCTGTTAAACAACATTAAGTGAATGAAAAAGTTGGTATCTGGAAGCAAGCCATGAATTCATCGAAATAAATTGCTTTATTACCATCAAGTGATATGAACAAACTTTCCTTTTATACTTTTCGTGTAGTGCTCTGGCTGTGGGACCTCATTTCGTTAAATGTTGTTTTATTAGCCTTAAGTATTTTTATTAAAAGGGCTGATGTTTTTAGCAACAATGATTACTTACCTTATTTTCTCGTTTATAACCTTTTCTGGCTTGCATCTGTATTTGTA
>JAHEEX010000319.1 GCA_024640465.1 Sphingobacteriales bacterium
CAGATCTTTTATTATCGTTTTGAAAAGAATTTAGCCCACAGAGGACCACAGATAAAAAATGAGGGCCACAGAGGATATCTTGTATTGCTCTGTGTTACTCTACTTTCTCTGTGGTTCTCTGTGGCCCTGTATTTTAATTTCAATCTTTGACAAATAAAACAAAACTATTGCATGCAGATATTAGAGGTAAAAGATAAAAAACAAATCAGGGCATTCCTTGACCTGCCCCGTGAAATTTATAAAGGTGATGCAAACTGGGTTTGCCCATTGGAGAATGATATCGAATCTGTTTTTGATCCCCATAAAAATAATTTTCATGCAAATGGATCCTGTATCCGTTGGATATTAACTAACGGCCAGGGAAAAACGATAGGACGGATAGCAGCTTTCATCAATAATAAAAAGGCCTATACGTTTGATGAGCCTACAGGTGGATGTGGATTTTTTGAATGTATCAACAGCCAGGAAGCAGCCGATTTACTTTTTGATTCGGCAAAAGTGTGGCTAATTAAGGGAGGTATGAAAGCCATGCAGGGCCCCATAAATTTTGGCGAAAATGATATGTGGTGGGGCTTGCTGATCGAAGGGTTCAGCCGGCCTTATTATGGCATGAATTACAATCCGCCTTACTATAAGCAACTTTTTGAAAACTACGGTTTCAGGGTTTCTTACGAACAGATATCCAACCGTATTGATCTGCATAAAGACCTTCCTGAAAGATTTACAAAAATCGCTAACTGGGTTGCTAAGCGGAAGGGTAACAGTTTCGATTACCTGCATAAGAATAATTTTGATAAATACGCCAAAGATTTTCTGGATATTTATAACGATGGATGGAAAGACTTCGAACATTTTACCCCCCTCACATATGCCACGATAAGGGAATCCTTTGAGAAAATGAAACCCATACTGGACGAAAAATTGATCTGGTTTGCCTATGTCAATGAAGATCCTGCTTCATTTGTTATGATCCTCCCGGATACCAATGAACTTATTGACGGACTTAATGGAAAACTGGACCTCCCGGGTAAACTGAAATTTGTCTGGAAAAAACTTACGGTAAAGCATAAGCGAATGCGTGCGGTTATCATGGGAACCAAGGAGAAATACCGCAACCAGGGTATGGAATCAGCGCTTTTTATCAAATTAAGGGAATATGTTTTTGCACTCGGGCATTATGAGGAACTGGAACTCAGCTGGGTAGGGGATTTTAATAAAAAGATGATCTCTCTGCATGAATCAACTGGCGCCACTTTCTCCAAACGGCATGCCACATACCAATATGATTTTAACCGCTAAGAAAGAACGGCGCTAAGATTAGAAAAAGGCTGACTTTTTAGTTAGCTTTGCTGCGTTTTAGAGAAGTATGAAGAAACTGATTGAAAATACCATTGATTTTTTTTACCCGCCTTTTCAGAAAGTGATGAACAAACTCACATTCCGTTATGCGGCTTGTGGGGCGGCTAACACAACCCTGGATATTCTCCTTTTCTTTATCAGTTATAATTTCATTTTTAAGAAGCAAATGGTTGAGCTTCCTTTTATCACCATCAGCCCATATATAGCGGCATTTATGCTTTCTTTTATTTTTACCTTTCCTATTGGTTTCCTGCTCAGCCGTTATGTTGTATTCCAGGGATCTCCCATGGGAGGCAGAAAGCAGTTATTTCGTTACTTCCTTACAGTGCTGGGTGCCATTTTACTCAACTATATATTTCTTAAATTATTTGTGGAGAAATTTCATTTTTATCCCACGGTTGCCAAGATTTGTACAACCTTCATTGTTATTGCCTTCAGTTATATATCACAGTCATATTTTACTTTCAAGGTAAAATCATACAACTAAAAGTCCAGCTTACTTACCTGCATGCCAATATTGCCTGCACTGTTGAATCTGACCACCAGCATGTCTTTGAACGGATAAATCTTTTTGAGTGTAAGCACATCTACTTTACCATATGTTCTGACACCTGTATAAATATCCCTGTTCAGTTGTGCATTGATCCGGTTAAGCATATCCTGTTCATACGGACCGAGTTCAAAGCGGGTGTATGGTTGCAATGACTGTAAAATCTTTCGGTTGAACATCCATTTTGCGGTCTTCACTAAGAGGTCGCGGGTTTGAATATCAAAGTCAAGATTATTAATCAGCAGCGTTTTTTTATCCGCATTATATTCCGGTTTTCCGGTGAGGTAGAAACTGCCCGATTCACTACCGGTAAAGTCTATCTTCAATATCAGTTTTTCTTTTTCAGCGCCATATATCTCACATTTTTGAATGATAATATATTTCCCAAATTGTTCCAGGTCGATCCGTTTGTTTTTTACCTGCTCATTGATGATGCGGCCAAGTGAGTCGTATTGCAGGTAGGCATCAGCGTAGATATTAAACCCTTTTCTTTCACTGAAATCGCTTATTTCCGGCACAACGGTTTGCAGGTTGCGGGGCCTTACCTGGCTGACAATCGGCCTGGCTGAAATGCCGGCAGTCAGGTAAAGCGTATCCTTTGTAAGATGAAAGCGACTGATCCTGATTTTTTCGGGGTTTATCTGCAGGTAGCCGTAGTTGTAAATGGGAAAAACAGTATTCAGTCCATCCCATAATTTCTGAAACTGAGGCCGAAGGTTCATTAACCTGATGGTATCTTCCATTGACTTACGTGCATCGTCCAGCTGGGCTTTCAGATGAAACATGATGGTTTGGGTGATGTCCTGGCTCCAGAAACAAACCGTGCATTTATCCAACGGAACAGGTTCTAACCTGGTTATGGTAGACTGTATCGAATAATCATTTTTCAATCCGATTTTGGCTGAAAAAGCCACATTCACTTTTCGCTCACCTTCTTTTATGCCGCAGGTGCAGGGTGGCGACCATGGCGTGAGTGG
>JAHEEX010000178.1 GCA_024640465.1 Sphingobacteriales bacterium
CGGAAAAAACTTATTCATTTTTTTTCCATCTTCCTCTACAGACATCGCCAGCATAAGTTTAACTTCGGCATTAGATAAATAATTATTCTTATAGGGCACCATACGGAGCATGAATGCAATTCCCTCCTGGTAAGGAGCTATGATTGCATTGTCTGAAAATTTTAAAAATGCCTGGGGGCGCGAAAAACGCCCATAGAAAAGTCCTGTAGCAATTGCGAAATTGAGCAAACCTAAAAAAGATTCAAAGGTTGCCAGGCTGCTGGCCACGAAACCAACCGGGCTAATGCGCCCATATCCAACTGTTGTAAAAGTTTGTGTACTGAAAAAAAAGCATTCGGTAAACCTGTCAATTAAGCTTGTACCAATTATGCCCTGTAAATGATGTGTGCCAATGATTAAATACAGGATGGCAAAAAGAAGGTTTATCAGAATATAAGTGACAAATAAAACGAAGAAAAATTTCCATCGTGGTAGTAATAAAAAGGTATGGTACCAGCTATATCTTTCCAGGAAATTTGATCCCCGCTTTTCAACATTGGGCATCCCGTTTTTCTGCACCAACCGCCCGCCATACCATGACCTGTTGGTCCCAAAACCGGTTGAATTATCTGTTTTGGATATTTCACTTATTTTTTTGATTGAAAACATTCGAAACTAATTTTACTGTACGTGAAAATACAATTTACCCGCAAGGAAATTCTCCTATCTTCCAATATAATATGAACGAAGCAGGCATTATATGGCTGGTAAGCTGGTATCCAAATGAAAAAAATCCGGTGGCAGGGGATTTTATCCAGCGTCATGCAATGGCTGTCTCCAAATTTAGAAAATTGACAGTTATTTACATGGATCAGTCGGGGTGGAAAGAAAACAGCATACTTGATAAAACGGATACCATAACCATTGGAAACCTTACTGAGATAAGGTGTTATCTGCCATTCCGTAAAACAGGGATCTCCATGGCTGACCTTATTTTGTATAACCTGAAATATCATTTTTGGTATAAACGTTTGCTTAAAAAAGTATTTCGCGAAAATGGCAAACCAGACCTGATCCATGTGCATGTGCCTATGAAGGCAGGCAAACTCGCGTTATGGGCTAAACGAAAATGGGGGATTCCCTTTATCCTCTCCGAACAGGCATCAACATACCTGGAAACCGCCCCCGACAGTTTCGATAAAAGGAACAGCTATTACCGAAATTCAGTAAAGACTATTTTTAAAGAAGCCATTGCCGTTACCAATGTTTCAAAAACAGTGGCCCGCTTGCTGGAGAAAAAGATGGGGCGTGATGATTTAAGGGTGGTCCACAATACCGTTGATGCGCGTTTGTTTTTTCATAATCCGGCCCTACATCAAACATTCAGGTTCATTCATGTTTCTACAATGAATGAACAAAAAAATATCGAAGGGCTGCTTAATACATTTACATTACTCTCAACTATACGAAGAGACTGGGAACTCAGGCTGGTTGGCCCGGTATCAGCACAATTAGAACAAAACTTAGAAACACTAAAAAAGGAATTTAACTTAACCTGGGCAGGTGAAATTCCTTACGGGCAGGTAGCCCTGGAAATGCAGCAGGCATCAGCCTTTGTACTCTTCAGTAATCATGAAAATTTTCCCTGTGTTATTGCTGAGGCCTTAGCCTGCGGATTGCCGGTAATAACATCCGACGCCGGCGGTGCGGGTGAATGCATCAACATAAATAATGGCAAAATTGTTCCTGTTAGAAATGAAGAAAAACTGTTGCAGGCTTTAAATGAATTAATGAACAACTATCATGCTTATAATAGGTATCAGATTGCTGAAGAAGCTGCATGCAAATTCAGTTACCCGGTGATAGGTCAACAGTTTTCCCAACTATATGATGAAATATTACAGCGCGGGGCTTAGCCTTTAAGTTTGTTGACCAGATCAACATACTCTTTCATGGCTTCTTCTTTGGTCTTGCCATTTAACCCTGCCCAGGCCTCGTATTTGGCACGTGAAACAAAATCAAATGGATTGGATGGTGGATCAGTAGTATTGTCGCCTTCAGTTGCCTGCTTATACAGGGAGTACAAAATCAATAAAGTCTCATTACTTGGTTTTTCGCTCAGGCCTTTGCTTTCTTCTACGGCTTTCTCAAAAAGTTCCTTCATATCCATGTCCGGGGTTTGATGCGAAATTAAGTTAAACCCGCTATTGAAACAATACCTTTTTCCGGTAATAGGGTATATTGAATGTTAAAAGGAACAGGATCAGTAATTAATTACTTAGCATGTTGTAACTCAATAATAACCGAAACCCATTGAATCAACCGATGCCTTTTTGGCCTGAAATGCTGATATTGGTTTGATATTTTCATAAGCAACCTGATGTACTCAATCCAACGAAAATCAATTACTTTTGCACCTCAAACAACACATTTCCCATACTATTTGAGGATCTTTTTTCCAGAGGAACAGTTTTTATGAAGAATATCAGGAATTTCTGCATTATCGCACATATCGACCACGGTAAGAGTACCCTGGCCGACAGGCTTTTACAAACCACACATACCATCAGCGACAGGGATATGATGGACCAGGTGTTGGATGATATGGACCTCGAAAGGGAAAAGGGTATTACCATTAAAAGCCATGCCATCCAGATCAATTATAAACATAAGAATGGACAGGAATATATTCTTAACCTGATTGATACCCCCGGTCACGTAGACTTCAGTTATGAAGTAAGTCGGGCCCTGGCAGCCTGTGAAGGCGCCTTATTGCTGGTAGATGCGGCACAGGGCATACAGGCACAAACCATATCCAATTTATACCTCGCCATCGAAAACGACCTGGAGATCATTCCGGTGATCAACAAGATAGATATGGATGGTGCAATGATCGATGAAGTGCGCGACCAGATCATTGACCTCATTGGCTGTAAATCCGAAGACATTTTACTGGCCAGTGGAAGAGCTGGAATTGGTATTGAAGAAATCCTGGAAGCAATTGTTAGTCGCATCCCTGCGCCAAGTGGTAACCCGGAAGCACAACTCCAGGCCCTCGTTTTTGATTGTGTTTTCAATCCATTCCGCGGCATCATAGTGTATTACCGCATCATGAATGGCCGGTTAAGAAAAGGCGAAAAAATCAAATTTGTTTCCACTGAATCGATATATGAAGCTGATGAAGTTGGTATTTTAAAATTAACCATGTCGCCACAGTCGGAAGTAAACTGCGGCGATGTGGGATACCTTATCACCGGTATTAAAAATGCGAAGGAAGTTAAAGTAGGAGATACCATCGTCAATGCGGTGAACCCGGCTGATGCCATTCAGGGATTTGAAGAAGTGAAGCCCATGGTTTTTGCCGGAATTTATCCGGTTGAAACGGATGATTTTGAAGAGTTACGCGAGTGTATGGATAAACTTCAGTTGAATGATGCCTCGCTCACTTTTGAACTGGAAACATCACAGGCCCTTGGCTTTGGCTTCCGTTGCGGGTTCCTCGGCTTGCTGCACATGGAGATCATCCAGGAGCGACTGGAACGCGAATTCAATCAAACCGTTATTACCACCGTTCCAAACGTTAGTTTCATAGCATATACAACCCGTGGAGAAAAGATAGGGGTGAACAACCCTTCCGAAATGCTTGATCCAACACAAATGGACAGGATTGAAGAGCCTTTTATCAAAGCCCAGATCATTACCAAGCCAGAATATATTGGTAATATCATGACCTTATGCCTGGGTAAAAGAGGCATATTACTCAACCAGAATTACCTCACACCCACCAGGGTGGAGCTTCATTTTGAAATGCCGCTGACGGAAATCGTTTTTGATTTTTACGATAAACTGAAGAGCCAGACAAGGGGATATGCTTCCTTTGATTATCATCCAATTGAATACAGGGAAAGTGATATTGTGAAAATGGATATATTGTTGAATGGTGATAAAGTTGATGCACTGAGCGCGCTAATACACCGCAGCAGGTCTCAGGATTTTGGCAGGAAATTATGTGAGAAACTGAAAGACCTTGTTCCCCGCCAGCAGTTCCAGATAGCCATACAGGCAGCGGTTGGAGCCAAAGTCATTGCCCGCGAAAATATCTCTGCCATGCGTAAAGATGTTACTGCCAAATGTTATGGAGGTGATATCAGCCGGAAACGTAAACTCCTGGAGAAACAGAAAGAAGGTAAGAAAAGAATGAAGCAGATTGGCAATGTGGAAGTGCCGCAGGAAGCATTCCTGGCTGTACTGAAATTAAATGATTAAGTTTTATTAATACAGGACACAGAGGGCCACTGAGCATATGGAGGGCCGCAGAGATAAATGCTGTTTTCTCTGTGGCTCTCTTAAAAAATATCTGTGGCCCTCTGTGGCCTGAATTATATTTATTTTCGCTTAATAATTTTCATATGTCAAAATTTTCCCTCGGCAAAGAAATGAGTATTGAAGTAACTGCAAGGCTCATAGCCAAAGGTTCTGATACACCGGTTACCAGTGATGAATTTGTTGTTAAACTCTACGATAAGGATTTTTTTGATGATGATTTCCTGGGTGAAGCATCTCCTGATAGAGATGGAAGGGTATCCTTCATTTTTAACCCGGAAGCATTTGACAGGAGAGACCCCATTCGTGAAAAGTCACTCGACTTCTACTTTGTTGTATACAAAAACGGACTGGTTATTTTCAGAAGTAAAGTCATGGAGCATGTAGATGTGGATGCTGTGGAGACTTTCAGGATGGGAGAGGGCGAAGTGATTGATTTGGGAAGTTTTCTTATCGACACAAACAGCCCTTAACCGCAAAGGCACGAGGATCTTAGTTGCCACCAGATTTCCCTTTCTTTTTGGCGGGCTCCGCAGTTTTGGGTTTACCACCCAGTTTATCTTCTGTTTGCGGATTAATGACCGGCGCTTCTCCATCCTTGAGTTTGAAGGTGAATACTTTATCAATATGCACCCACTGGCCATTTTTCCATTTGAACCCTTCATAGTCCCCGTCGGGGATATACGTATATTTTTTATTGGGTTCATTGCTTTCTGATATCAGGTGATCATAAATGATCAGGTCCATTTCTTCATCATATTGCATCCGCGCATTGCCGTCTTTCTTATATTCTATCCAAAAACGTGATTGTGGTGACCTGCGAACCGAATCTTCCTGAAAACCGAAAAAGGGCCCGCCAAAAACCGGGTTTCCATTTTTGTCAAAACTCAATACTTCAATCCTTTTCATGGTACTGCGCATGGAATGCTCGTCATAGCCAAGCAGGGTATAGTATTTAATCCCCTGAAATTCTTTTAGAATTATTTTATAGTAAATAGACCCGATCCACCAGTCATTATTGGAAACAGTATCCGCAAGGTCGTTAATCAAATGACTCCGGTCAATCAACGGAAATAATTTCAGGCTGCCATCTGCTGTCTTCATCTGAATGGCACCATGCCTCCTGAGCAGGCTCGGATCACGTATAACCTGCCAGGTAAATAACCTGAAACTACTGTCTGGTGAATAAACCCGTGATATCGATTGTAGCGAATCAAATGGATAACGAAATGAATTGGGTGTTTTCAGCGCCCTTACAAGCATGCGGGTGAATGAACTGTCTGCACGAAACCTTTCAGCTGCTTCACGCCCGGATATAATTTCGTCAGACAATCTTTTCAGGGAATCTTCACGCTGCCTTATAGAAACCAGGTCTGTCTTATTTAACTGTTGCGCATAGACGCCGAAACCCGTAAACTGGATTGCAGTAATCAGGGTACAAATGGCAACGCGTAACCGGTACGAAGCATGATTCATTATACAAAGTTGCATTAAAATATTGGTCCTCGAGAGCATTTTTACAAAGCTTTAGCAATGGCATGAAGCCCCGGATAAACAGCATCAATCAGTGGATCCGGTAATACAGGCATGGGTTTGGTTGATGGAATGAAAATGGTTTTTGCGCCCAGCGATTTTCCAAATTTCATATCACCCATCGTATTACCAACCATCAAACTGCGCGAAAAATCAATATCAGGAAAATCGGCTTTGGCCTGGAAACCCATACCGGGATTCGGTTTTCGGTTTGGGCTTGTTTCATCGAGGTCAGGGCAAAAATAAATACGGTCGATGCGGCCATGGTTCATTTCGATTTCCTTCAACATTACCTCATGGATATCCTGCAGGTCTTTATCAGTCATCAGTCCCTTGCCTATACCTTTCTGATTTGTAACAACAAATATCCTCCCGAACCGACCGGCAAAAATACCGATGGCTTCAGGAACACCTTCATAGAACCTGAATTCACCCGCATTGCGGATATAATCGGCTTCTTTTTCATAATTGATAACACCATCCCGGTCAAGGAATAAGGTCCAGTCTTTATCGATCAGTGTCAAGTCCAGCATGAATGTTATTACAGAGAGGTTTTATAAAAATATCCGGAGTTCTTCCTGTGCACGGGTGTAATCATCAGGAATCCCGATGTCTATAAAGTAAGCATCCTGCACCTGACCAGCGATCACATGTTTGTCGAGATAGGCTGCCAGGTAATGTTCTTCAAAAGAAAATTTCCCCGGAAAATGTTCTTTCAGGAATGCATGCCTGTTTAGCAGGTATACGCCGCCGTTAATTAAGCCGGAAGTGGTATGTTTTTTCTCCCTGAATCGTTTTATGATTTCATCTGTTCCAATTTCCACGGTACCATAGCGATTGAAATCATTCATCGGTTTTAGGGCCAGGCTGCAATGTGCTTTCTTTTGCAGGTGAAAATTTTCCAGCAGATCAAGGTCGACATTAAAAAAAGTATCTCCATTAAAAATGAAAACATGTTTTTTTTCCGCTTTTAACAGTGCCATAAATATGGCGCCACCGGTACCAAGGGGTTCATCTTCTTCAGAAAAACTAACGCGTAAATCAGGATGGTGATTCCGGATATGCGGGATGATCGCTTCTTTTAAATAACCAACCGAAAAAATAAAATGCTCCACACCCTTGCGTTTTAAATAACTGATCAGGATATCGAGAAAAGGAATACCGTTTACTGGAGCCATGCACTTGGGCAGGTTTGGCAGGACAGACTTAAGCCTTGTGCCCAGCCCCCCGGCTAATATGATGGCTTCTTTTTTTGACATGCACGTTAATTTATTTATACTACTATGATGAAAAGTACACTTCTTCAACATACTGACAAATGATATGCCCCAGCATAATATGCGATTCCTGTATACGCGGGGTATCATTTGAAGGAACATTAAAAAGGAGATCACTCAGGTCCTTTAATTTTCCGCCGGAACTACCGGTAAAGCCTACTGTAATTATCCCTTTTTCACGGGCCGTTTCAAATGCTTTTACAATATTTCCTGAATTGCCGGAAGTAGACAATCCAATGAGCACATCGCCTTTACTGCAAATGCCCTGGACGAGCCTCGAATAGATCACTTCATAACTGTAGTCGTTGGCTACTGCCGTTAGATAGGAACTGTTGCAATGCAGCGCCTCTGCCGGCAATGCCATTCGATCTATATAAAAACGGCCGCTGAATTCAGCCGCCAGGTGCTGTGCATCAGCTGCGCTGCCGCCGTTGCCGCAAAACCAGATCCTGTTGCCTTTCCTGAATGCGTCTACAATAATACCAATAGCTTTTTCCAGCCTGGAAATCATCTCAGCATCTTCCAGAATTTGTTCTTTAACTTTTATCGATGAACGGATATTATCTTTAAATCGTTCCTGCATGCCATTCTTTTTTTCAGGCCGACCAGGTGGTCAGTCCGTATTTACTGAAATTAAACTGTTTAACTTCCCCACCAAAGGTACAGAGG
>JAHEEX010000179.1 GCA_024640465.1 Sphingobacteriales bacterium
AATGAAAGAATACGCTCCGGATGACATTCATTTTCCGGAAGGGCCTTATTCGGATGAATCCTTAAAAGCGCATATCCGGAAAAGCCTCGAGACATTGTATCATCCTGTTGGTACCTGTAAGATGGGGCATGATGAAATGGCTGTTGTTAATGATCAGCTTCGGGTACAAGGTATAAAAGGCTTAAGGGTAGCAGATGCATCCATCATGCCTACCATTATTTCGGGTAATACCAATGCCGCATGTATCATGATCGGTGAAAAAGCAGCCGATTTAATTTTAACCGAAATGCAACAATGAACGCTAAGCTATACTATAAAACCAGCTTCCCCTGGTAATAATCTAAAATCTTAGTCCGGAAGATATATTCATAGCGCACTTGTGTTAGATTAATGGTAGCCCGATCGAAATTATTCTTCGCGGTTAAATATTCAACGGAATTGATGGTGCCTGCATTAAACCTTATTTCATATGCCCTGAAAGATTCCTGGTAGTTCGTGTATTGATCCAGGTAAGCTTTGTATCTGTTGAAAGATGCGGTCATATTAGCATAAGCCTGTTCTATGTTTTGTCGCAATTGAAGTTCAGTATTTTCCCTTTCCACTTCTGCCGTTTTCAAATTCACTTTGGCTTGTGCTACACGAAATCTTGTTCTGAAATTATTGAAAAGCGGAATCTGTGCGCCAACCCCAAAAGAACTACCCACGTTGTTCTTCATCTGGTTGGCATACTTGATATTTTCTGAGGTGTAATTTTGCACAGGTGTAATAACCGGATTTTTAATATTATTTATCAGGACATAATCATTGGTGGGCTGGTCTACAATGGTTGTTGGCGTATTGAGTGATGCAGCACTGGAATAGTTGGAAAAAAGATTGCCATACAAACCTACAATGGGGTAGTATGAAGCCTGTTCAACTTTAATTCCTTTTTCAGCGCTTTGAATGCGAAGGTCAGACGCTTTGATCAAGGCCAGGTTATCCAACGCTGTTTTAATGATCTCGTCCTCTTTGCCAGGATAAATTCCTGTCGGCATGGGAACATCATTCCTTTCCAGTTGAAGGTCTTTATTGAATGGAATATTAAGCAACTGGCAAAGATTGAGTTTGGCGAGTTCCAGTGAATTGGCCGCATTAACAATGCCTACATTATCGTTTGACAATTGGCCTTTCATATCCGCTAAAAGATACATCCCAACAGAGCCTTCTTTGACCATGATATCTAATCGTTCTACTTGTTTTGACGTAACCTCCGCCTGGTTCTTTACATTTTGTAACAAGTCTTCGTTATTGAGTACCTGCAGATAATTCATCATTACCAAAAGAGTTGTATTGTCTTTTATCTGTTGCAGGTCCATTTTGCTTGCTTCCTCACTCAGGGCCTGTTGCTTTTTATTATTGTGCACCTGCAGGCCATTGAATAAATTCCATTGTCCGCTCACACTAATATTCGATCCTTGTATCTGCTGGTTCACATAAGTATTTGTGAACGGGTCAATATTCCGGCCGTTATTCCATCCATAATTAAAATTCCCATTCAGGTTTGGTAACATATCGGCCCGGGCTTGTTTACTGTTGATCTCAGCTGTTTCCAGTCGAAGGGATGACTGCTTTACCTGGATATTATTTTTCAGGGCAATGTCAACCGCCTGTTGTAATGTTAAGCGGGAAGGGGCATTCTGTGCATTTGCATCAGAAAAAAATACAGTGAGAAAAATAGTAGCAATGATGATACAATACTTGGTCATAGAATTCATTTGTTGCTTCAATTATTGAATAGAGCCGTCCAGCAGGTTAATGATCCTTGAGCCATAAGTGGCATTTTTTTCAGAATGGGTTACCTGTACAATGGTTACACCTTCCTGGTTGAGTTTCTTAAAAAGGCCCATGATCTCCTCGCCCTGTTTTGAATTAAGGTTGCCTGTTGGTTCATCTGCCAGAATAAGTTTAGGGCTAACGATAAGTGCACGTGCGATGCCCACCAGTTGTTGCTGGCCGCCAGATAGCTGTGAAGGGAAGAGATCTTTCTTTCCTACGATCTGGAAACGATCAAGCATGTCCGCTACCATGGCTTTTCTTTCGGATGATTTTACATCCTGGTAAAGAAGTGGTGTTTCGATGTTTTCGTAAACGGTTAACTCATCTATCAGGTGGTAAGCCTGGAAAACAAAGCCCACATATTTTTTGTATAGTGCGGAACGTTGCTTTTCTTTCATGAGGTGAACGGCTTCGCCCATAAAATAATGATATCCCTCGGAAGGTTCATCAAGCATGCCAAGTATATTCAATAAGGTAGATTTTCCGGAACCTGATGGCCCCATGATAGACACAAATTCGCCTTCGTTAATCAGCAGGTCGATGTTTTTAAGGATAAATGTCTTATTGGCACCGCTATTGTACCATTTGGAAATGTTCTTTAATTCGAGCATATTTTTAATTTCAGTGATGCGAAAATATAGGAGCCATTACGCTCAACGATATATACTTTCCTGAATGATGCCGAAATTATAACAAATTGAAATAGAGTGGATTAGCCTCAATGTGATGCTAAAATGTGTACGATACCGGACAACCACTGTCCGGTATCGTACAGTGGTTATTCTGAACGGAGGCTCTTAACAGGATTTGCCATGGCCGAACGTATGGTTTGTATGCCTAAGGTTATCAGTGCTATCATGATCATAAGGCCACCACTTAATATAAATATCCACCAGCTCATATTTGTTTTAAACGCAAAATTTTCCAGCCATGTATGAGTACCCCACCAGGCAATAGGTATGGCGATAATAAATCCGATCAGGACCAACTTAAGAAAGTCTTTTGATAATAAGGTAACGATTTGTGTAACCGAAGCACCGATCACTTTTCGAATACCTATTTCTTTTGTGCGCTGGTTAGTGATAAAAATTACAAGACCCAGTAATCCGAGGCAGCTGATGAAAATGGCCAACCCGGTTGCCCAGTTTAATAGCCTTGAAATATTTTTCTCGCTGGTATAAAATTTAGCGATGCTCTCATCCAGGAACTGGTATTCAAAATCATTTTCCGGATAAAGTTCTTTCCATGATTTCTCCATTTTTTTGATGGCAGATTGCCATGTTCCTGTTTGGCCATTTTGGGGGTATAGTGCCACATTGAACGTATGAGAAGCATTGACCCATGTTCCTATGGCTGTTGGCTTGATCTGCTCATGCAATGACCGGGTATGGAAGTCTTTTACTACCCCGGCAATGGGAACCGGTTTCACATCCCAGATCAGGATCTTTCCAATGGCCTCCTTTGGATTTTTGAATCCAAGGAGCCGGGCATAGGTTTCATTGATCACAAAACTGCTTACTGTATCGGCAGGTGTTAGCCCTGTTCCTGCAAGAAGATCCATTTTGTATAATTTCATGAAGCTGGTATCACCATATTTAAATTGAACATCGGTTTCAATTTCTTTTTTTCCATCCTTATATTTTATTGTACCAGACCAGGAGCTGACAGATGAAGGAGGACTGGTTGATAAACTGACCATGGAAACCTCAGGGATCTGCTTGATTTTTTCCACCATTAATTTCTGGCGACCCACAGCTGTATCATTATATTGGGTGCTGAAATAAAGAATGGCTTCTTTTTGAAAACCGAGATCTTTCTGTAACGTATAGTTGATTTGTTTACTGACAAAAAAAGCGGCGATGATAAAAACCTGCGCGATCACAAACTGTACAACCGTTAGAGATTTCCGCAGCCAGGCGGTTTTTGATTGTCCTCCTGAAATGGCCGACTGGCTTTTCAAAACTGCCAATGGTTTAAATTTTGATAATACCAGTGCCGGATAAAACCCGGAAAGAAAACTCACCACTACTACCAGCATTAAGAGAAAAAGCCAAATGGCCGGTTGCTGGAAGAAATTAAAAGTCAGGTCTGATGGAATGAAATCGGCAAATACTTTTAGCAGTAGGGGAGTTATCAAAACGGAAAAGATGGTTGCCATTAAAGTAATCAGGATTGTTTCGTTCAGGAACTGGAAAATCAATTGCATTTTACTACTCCCGATGGTTTTCCTGATACCTATTTCTTTTGCCCTTCCTGCCGCCTGGGCTGTTGTAAGATTGATAAAATTAATGCATCCCAATAACAACAGAAAAGCAGCAACAGCAAGTAGTCCGAGCAATGTTGGTTTATGCGCTATCCTGTTTTCATAGATCCAGTAATCTGGATTGAAATGGATATCATTCAGGGGTTGGAGTTTAAATGAAGTTTTGCTGTTGTCGCCCGGTTCCTTGATCCTGTTTTTTTCAGATAGGGCTTCAATTTGTTTTTCTACCTGAATAGGTTTAGTTCCCTGAGATAATTTAACCAATAGTTGAGATGAGGAATTGGTATTATTCCATTGTGTCCAATCCCTTGGTTTTAAACTCGTTTTTTCAAGCGTTGCCCTCGATAGAAAAGCTTTGAAAGTGAAATCCGTTTTTTTAACCTGATCCTTTACGATACCACTGACGGTCAGCCTGACAGAATCGTCCATAAAAAATTCTTTACCCATTACATCCGATGGTTTCAGATTTGGGAAATACAATTTTGCCTTTGATTCAGTCAGTACAACCTGGTAAGGGTCTTGTAAACTGGCAGCAGGGTTTCCTGCCACCCATTCGTAAGAAAAAAGCTTGAAATAAGCCTGGTCTGTTGCAATGAAATCCTGTTGCTTTTTAAATACAATTGGCTCGTCTTTACCAGTAACAGGGATACTGATTTTTCTTTCAAAATCCATGTGCCTGAATGGTACTACTAATTCAATGCCCGTACCCTCTTTTCTCAGTGCGTCTGCCATCGGGGAAGTAATACCGGAGTTCTTATACACCTCACCGGAGAATTCAAAATTCGAAACTGCCCTATATATCCTGTCACTGTCTTTATGATGTTTGTCAAAACTAAAGTCATACTGAACGATCAGGAATATGACCAGTGAAGCGCTGATACCAATAGCAAGTCCGGAAATGTTTATAAAAGAGAAAAATTTATGCTTCCAGATATTGCGAAATGCAATGTTTATATAGTTTCTAAACATAATCCTGGTTTAACAGCTAAGAAATATGAACGCAAAGAAATCAATTATGATCATTTCCAATCAATGGAAACTCTTCCTGAACCGGCATCAACAGTAACGGGTATTCCGCCTCCATTCAGTGTACCCTTAATCCGGGTGTCTTCAATTTTACCATCAAAATTTCCACTGAGGGATGAATTTATTTTGCTTCCCCTGATATCCAGCGTTATACCTTTATTAGATGGCATGGTCAGGTCGATACGGCCACTTGAATTCGACAGTTTTACGTATTTCCCCAATTCTTTAATTTCTACTGTAACACCGCCACCGCTGGTGGCTGCATCAACGCTACATGAAAGCTCATCCAGGTCAACATTGCCACCGGATGTAGATGTTTTTAATTCACCTTTAATCCTTTCTCCATTAACATTACCGCCACTGGTTGTTGATTTGATTGTACCATCCAGATCATCCATTTCAAGGTTGCCTCCTGAAGTAGATATGGTAATATTCCCGGTACAGTTTTCTGCAGAAATATTCCCCCCACTGGTAGTCAGATAAATATTATCCCTGGAATCTTCTATGGAAATATTGCCGCCTGATGTGGTTCCTTTAATATCTCCTTTTAATTGCTTGCAAACCAGGTTTCCGCCGCTTGTAGTAAATACCTGCTTCCCGTTTAATGCAGAAATACTAATGTTCCCTCCGCTGGTTGATAGATCGGATGAAATATTTTCAGACACATAAACAGCGAAAGAAATGGAAATGCTGTTTTTCCAATCGTTATTCTTATTTTTCCTTTTTGCTGTAAGTCTTAACGTATTTCCATCCTGCACCATTTTCAATTCATAATCTTCAGTAAGTTTTTTTTCAATGTCTGATTTGCTCAATTTTGAATCGTAATTACCCGACCGGATATATACTTCCACTTTTGCATTACCGGATTGTCCTCCTTTCACGGTAATACTCCCGCCGGATGTTTTTACTTCGAGGTTGCTGAACGATCCATTGAAATTTTGTACCTGGTAAGGTTCCCTGTCCCATTCCTGTGCTAATAAACTGAAACTGACTACTGTTGCGAATAAGAAACTGATTAACTTTTTCATTTTTATTAATTTAATTTTAACCGCTAAGAAAAAAGGCACTATGATTTATTCAGATCGCAAAGATTTAACCGGATTTGCTTTTGCAGCTTTGATTGTTTGTAAACTAACAGCCAATAATGCAATCAACAGTGCTATACCGGAAGCAATAGCAAACATCCAGCTGCTTATCGATATACGATAGGCAAAGTCGGCCAGCCAGCGGTTTCCTGCCAGCCAGGAAATTGGTATAGCAATAATTATGGCAATGCCTACTAATATGAGAAATTCACGAGACAATAAAAACATTAACTGTGGTATGGTTGCGCCTAATACTTTCCTGATCCCAATTTCCTTGGTTCGCTGCACAGTTGTAAAAGCGGATAATGCAAACAGGCCCAGGCATGCAAGTAAAATAGCCTGTCCTGCAAACAAGGTAAAAATCTGTGCAGTGCGTTCTTCGGCCTTATATAAATTATTATAATCTTCATCTAAGAATCTATATTCAAACGACCTGCCGGGAACCCTTTCTTTCCATATATTTTCAATGCCTGACAGGGTTTGTTTCATATTGCTTGCATTTATTTTAAGGTAAATCTCCTGTACCATATCAGGATTCAGAAAAATGATCAACGGTCCAATGGCCTGATGTAAAGAAGTAAAATGAAAATCTTTTACAACACCCCTGACCGTACCTGCATTGCCTTTGTTTATTTTTTGTCCAATGGCATTTTCAGGGGTCCATCCTAATGCAGAAACGGCAGTCTCATTTAGTATAAAGCTATATTGATAATTTTCTCCCTGATTTGATGTATCCATTTCCAGCAAATCTGCCTGATTAAAATCCCTGCCGGCAATAATTTTCATTCCCATCACTTTTGTAAAATCAAAGTCAGCAGGAATGGCATTCACAGATATTTCTCTTTTCTCTTTACCTGTTTCTGCAGTTATCCCATCAGACCACTGAATAAATGTGGGGCTTTCATAAGCTCCAGATACGGCACTGACTCCTGGTTGCGTAGCCAGCGCCTGTTTGAAATCTTCGTAAGCTGTTTTAATTTTAGTATCAACCGGTAGAATTACAATATGGTCTTTGTCGTAACCCAGATTTTTATTCCGGACATAGGATAATTGTGCTACAACAATGATGGTGGTAATGATGAGAAAAACAGAAACAACAAACTGGAATACGATCATACTCCGGCGGATTGTGCCGCCAGCAGTTGAAATCCGGAAGCCAGACTTTAATACATTTCCCAGTTTGGCGCCAGAAAGGATAAACGCCGGGTAAGCTCCTGCAAAAAGACTGATAACAATGGTTAGTATGATCATCAACAGAATCGCCAGGGGGTTAAACAGTAATGATATGCGTATTGAAGCATTAGCTATTTGGTTGAAGTAGGGGAGTAACAAAACGGTTAAAATAATACCTAAAAAAAGACTGATCAAACTGGTAATAAATGACTCCCCAATAAACCTTTTCCATAACTGGCTTCTTGTTGCTCCCATTACTTTTCTGATACCCACTTCAGTACTCCTGCCAGCGGACAAAGCTGTAGCCAAATTTGAATAGTTAACCCCTGCGATGAGCATGATCAGGCATGCAATGATGCCAAGCACATATATGTAAACAATATTTCCATTTGGCTCCAGTCCG
>JAHEEX010000320.1 GCA_024640465.1 Sphingobacteriales bacterium
GCTACCACAAAAGAAGCCGTACGCATATCCTTGATAGATGGATTAGCTTTCCAGCATTCCAGAATTTCATGGGTAGCATTGATCATCGTTTCCTCTAATCCGCTATTTACCAGGTCAACTTCATCAGGACCGTGCAACATGAGTTCGCGTTGTGTTCCATTAACTTTTTTACCTGTCAGCTCTTCGATTTGTTCCAGCATTTGTGCATTCTGGTTTTCTGTAAATCTTTTTTCAAGCCGGCCATAACGTACGTGACTCAGGTTTTTAAGCCATTCGAAATATGATACGGTAACACCTCCTGCATTCAGGTACATGTCTGGAATAACGAGAGTACCTTTTTGGATAAATACTTCATCGGCATCAGGTGTTAATGGTCCGTTTGCTGCTTCACCGATAATCTTCGCTTTAACACGAGGGGCATTTTCCCCATTTATCACATTTTCCAATGCGGCAGGGATCAAAATATCGCATTCCATTTCAAGCGCATCAGAACTTTTAGCGAAATTCTGTGAACCAGGGAAGTTTAGGATAGATCCCGTTGTTTTCCTGTGCTGGAAAACTGCATCAACATCTAACCCTTTTTCACTGTAAATAGCACCTTCATATTCTGCAAGTCCGGTTATTAATGAACCTGCATCCTGAAAGAATTTTGCAGAATGATAACCAACATTACCCAGCCCCTGAACCACCACTCTTTTGCCTTCTACACCGGTTGTAAGGCCAAGTTTCGTCATCAACTCCGGTATGTTACAAACTTCCCGGACACCAAAGAAAACCCCAAGCCCGGTTGCTTCCCTTCTTCCCCTTACACCACCCTGTGAAACGGGTTTACCGGTAACACAAGCCATCGCATCTACTTCACCAGGATTCATAGCCATAAACGTATCCAGGATCCAGGACATTTCCCTTTCTCCGGTTCCATAATCCGGAGCCGGAACATCTTCACCGGGTCCAATGAATTTTTTCTTTACCAGTTCACTGGTATAACGACGGGTTATTCGCTCCAGGTCGTATGCAGAATATTTCTTCGGATTGATGGTGATACCTCCTTTGGCTCCGCCAAAAGGAACGTTTACAATAGCGCATTTGTAAGTCATCAAAGCGGCCAGTGCCATCACTTCATCCAGGTTCACCATATCGCTGAAACGGATACCGCCTTTACAGGGCAGTTTATGGTGGGAATGTTGTACCCTGTAAGCTTTGATTACTTCAATCTTATCACCAATTTTAACGGGAAAGTGTAGACGCAATACTGAATTACATTGTTTGATTTGTTCCAGAAGGCCTTCATCAAACTTGGTAAATTTGGCGGCCCTGTCGAAACTGTTACATACGGCATCGAAGAAACTGTATTCTCCAGACATAATTAGAATTTTAAATTAAGGTTTTCAATATGCAAGCAAAAACATTTATCCATTTTCTTTTTCCATCCGGCTGATTTTCCTGTCAAGCCGGATAATATAAAAAATCAGTCCGGCCAATATCGTGAGGATAACTGCAATAACCACATAGATCTTTCCGCTCTGCCTCATCCCATCTGCCATTTCAACAGGGCTACTGTTTGGTGACTGGCAGAAAACGGGCATACAGAGCAACATTGCAGCCAAACTGAAAACGAAAACTTTGATTATTTTATGCATGAAGCCAGCTTTTTTCTTTAAGTAAAGTTAACCTGATTTTTAGTGTACTGATCCATACACCAAGAAGTGTCCAGCCAATAACTGCCGGGTAAAAGACCATACGCATCCTGGAATCGATATCGTTAAAATTCAGTGCAGGGTTACCTTCCTGTCCCGGATGAAGGCTTGGCAGTAACCGTGGAACTATCCAGATGGAAGGAAACAGCATAGCATAGGCGAAAACATTATAAACGGCACTTACCCTGGCTCTTTTATCTATATCCGTTATCGAACTCCGTAGAACGAAATAAGCAAAATAAATGAGGATTGCCATGGCTGCCCCGATTAGTTTAGGTTCTCTGACTATGGAGCCAAATGATGCGTAGGCCGGGTTGTTTGGATCAGCCCATGTATAACTCGCCCAAATAGCGCCGGTAGCATAACCTAAAAGTCCCAGCAACAAACCTACTGCAGCATATTCACGGGCATAAATGTCGTATTTGTAGTCTAAAGTCCGAAGATGCTTAACACTATAAACCACTGAAGTAGTGAAAAGGATCATCATGGCAAACCACATGCAAACATGATAATACAGGTTGCGGATCGTTTCCTGGAGCTGGCGAATCGCCGGCACAGGCAGGAGCAGTCCTCCAACAATGGCATATACTAACAAAACGACACATACTATTTTCCACCAGGATTTTCGCATAAAAGGAAGCGGTTTAAACAGGAATTATGCAAAGATGCAGTTTATTGGCACTACGTTAAGTATTCCTGTCTTTCCGCAGTTTGATTTAGTGCGGCAAATTTAGGTCCTTCGGGCTAATCTTTCCATAAAAATGGAAATAAAATAACCGATAAGATAATTACAGACAGGTCAAGTGCCAGTAATAATAAGACCACTTGTAAAGAAACCCCTGCTTTAAACGTTTCAGCAAAGGCAATGCGGGACAGTCGCAATAGAAGTAATAATTGCGGGATAATTACCGGAAAGCCAAGAATAGCCATTAGGGATGCTTGTTGCATGGCTTTGGAAGCAATGGCCGCGAGCATGGTAAATATCAGGCTAAGCCCCATAGCCCCCAGGAAACTAATACCTACGAATTGCCAGATATTATATGTGGGATCTCCCATAAAAGCGAAAAACAAAAGCAGGGTCACTGCATTCATCATCGCCATCAGTAAAAGGTTATAAAATATCTTGGAAAGAACAAATTCTGCAGGGCTGGTGATAGCATAATAATAAAGCATCCTGCC
>JAHEEX010000180.1 GCA_024640465.1 Sphingobacteriales bacterium
GAGTGTAATCGTACAATCTGTATCAATGCTTTCCGGCGTAAACCCGGCAGCACCCAGTACAAAACTCAGTTTCATACTAAAGCATCCTGCATGTGCGGCCGCGATAAGTTCCTCCGGGTTGGTTCCGGCACCCTGTTCAAAACGTGAATGGTACGAATATGGCTTGTCAACAAAAACACCCGACGGGGTTGAAAGATGCCCGCTACCTTCTTTTCCTGAGCCATTCCAAACGGCTTTCGATGTTCTTTTCATATACTTCCTTTTTAATATTTTTATGATTATGCAATCTACCCGAAAGTTAGATAAAATCTGATTTTTAAGCATTTTCTTTGCGTTACATATCCGAACTTTTTTGTTTGAGGCTAAATTCTACATATGGAAAGAATAAATTTTTCATCCGGTGCCAAATGGGAAGATATAGTAGGCTACAGCAGGGCCGTAAAAGTGGGAAATATAATAGAGGTAACCGGCACGGTAGCGGTAGATGAAAACAATAAACTCATAGGTGAAAACAGTGCATACGAACAAACACTTTTCATCCTGCAAAAAATAGAAAAGATCCTGATACGTGCCGGGGCTTCCATGAAAGATGTTATCAGAACGCGCATATATGTTACCGATATCAGTCGCTGGGAAGAATACGGCAAAGCGCACGGAGAGATCTTCAATAAGATAAAACCCTGCACTACCATGGTGGAAGTAAAAGGGCTGATCGACCCCTCTTTCCTTGTTGAAATAGAAGCCAGTGCCATAATTACTGAATAAACCTGGAGAAATATGCCCGAACAAATCATTAAAAAACTGCAGTTTAAACTTCAGCCAGTTGCCCTGGTACTGGAAGCGCCACCAGAATTTAAACCCGTGCTCGATCACTGGAAAAAAATAGCAACAGTTATTACGGTTATCGATAAAAAGAAAAAATATCCTTTTGCAATTGGTTTTGTCAAAACCGAAGCCGATGTAAAAAAGCTCGGTGTGGCCATCATTAAACAACTTGAAGATGATGGTATTTTATGGATGGCTTATCCCAAAAAGACATCTAAAAAATATGTTGCAACCATTACCCGTGATAGTGGGTGGGAGTCGCTTGGGGCATTGGGCTTTGAGGGTGTAAGCATGGTTGCCATAGATGAAGACTGGAGCGCATTCAGGCTTCGGAAAACTGAGCACATAGGCACTATGACCAGGAGGCAGGGGATGGCCATGTCTGAAAAAGGGAAAATAAAAACGGTCAATAAAACAAACAAAGCGATCAAAAGTCCAAAAGGATGAACCTGGAAACGATCAGGAACTACTGCCTGCAAAAAGCTGAAACAGAAGAATCTCTTCCTTTTGGTCCGGATGTAGTTGTATTTAAAGTGAAAGGGAAATCTTTCCTTCTGTTACCTTTAGATACGGCCGACCTTCGGTTCAATGTAAAATGTGATCCTGACCTGGCGGAAGAATTAAGGGCACAGTATCCTTGTGTTTTACCCGGATATCATATGAATAAAAAGCATTGGAATACCATTATTGTAGATGGCACTGTTCCGGTCAGCCTTATTAAAGAATGGATAGACCACTCCTATCAGCTGGTTGAAAAAGGCAATAAACCATCAAAAAAGAAAAAACCTTGAACATACATTCCAAATTACCCCGCGTAGGTACAAATATATTTACGATCATGAGTGGGCTGGCCACAGAGCTTAAGGCCATCAACCTGGGCCAGGGCCTGCCTGATTTTCCCATGGAGCCCCGCCTTCATGAATTGGTTACCAAAGCCATGCGCGATGGGTTTAACCAGTATGCGCCCATGCCAGGGTGGCTGCCATTACGGGAAGCCATAGCCGAAAAAATTGATTATTTATACAACACTAAAATCAATCCCGGCTCGGAAATCACCATTACCCCCGGCGGTACCTATGCGATTTACACGGCATTTACGACAATCCTGCAACCAGGCGATGAAGTGATCGTTTTTGAACCATCCTACGACAGTTATGTTCCCAATATTGAAGTGAATGGAGCCACCGCGATTTTGGTGCCATTAAAAGTTCCGGGGTATGGTATTGACTGGGAAGCAGTAGACAAAGCCCTTAGTCCGCGAACAAAAGCCATACTCATCAACTCCCCGCATAATCCTACCGGGGCGGTTTTGTCTGAATCAGATATGCTGGAACTTCAAAAGCGTGTAGCCGGGACCGGTATTTTCATTATTAGTGATGAAGTATATGAACACCTGATTTTCGATGGCCTGGCACATCAGAGTGTAATGCGTTATCCGGCTTTATTGGAAAGAAGTTTTGTATGTTTCTCTTTTGGAAAAGTATATAACTGTACGGGCTGGAAACTGGGTTATTGCGTTGCCCCTGCAGCCCTCAGCGCAGAATTCAGGAAGATCCACCAGTTCAATGCCTTTAGTTGCAATACGCCGGTACAAGTAGGGCTGGCAGGGTTTCTTAGTGATAAAGAAGCCTATCTTTCTCTGTCATCCATGATGCAGCAAAAACGTGATTACTTTATTTCACTCATGAAAGATACCCGGTTTACCCTGCAGGAATCTTTCGGTAGTTATTTTATTTGTGGCACTTACGAGCGCATCAGTGATGAATCAGACAAAGAATTAGCCATTCGGCTGACCAAAGAATATGGCGTTGCAACTATCCCTGTTTCTGCTTTCTACCAGGATGGCACCGATAATAAAGTATTACGATTCTGCTTTGCTAAAAAAGAAGAAACCCTGGAGCTGGCCGTTGAGCGTTTAAAAAAATTATGAAAAGACAAAGATGTATTTCATTGCGTCTTTGTTACCTGGCGGTTAGATATAACAGACCTCTTTCATTTTAAAATTATTACCCGTGTCGCCTTATAAAACAATTTTCAAATTCGTATCGCTTTCCCTGTTTATTTTCCTTGCTTTTGCCAATTGTAAAACAGTAACCAAAACACAAGCGGCACCCGAAAAACAAAATGCCCTCCTCTGGCAAATCACCGGCAAGGGTCTTACCAAGCCATCCTACCTGTATGGCACCATTCACATGATCTGCCCGGAAGATTTCAGCATGAGCGATACGCTAAGATCATCTTTTGCAAAGTCTGAAAAAATTTACCTGGAAATAGATATGGACGATCCGGCAATGACCATGAAAACATTGCAGCTTGCCCTGATGAAAGATAAGTCGCTCAAGGACCTGATGAGTAAGGAAGATTATACCCGGCTGGAAAAATTCATGCAGGACAGTATCGGCATGCCGCTGATGATCTTTAATAAAATGAAACCCTTTACATTGATGAGTGTCCTGTACACTAAGGTTCTGCCCTGTTCGAAAATGGAATCTTATGAGCAAAGTTTTATGGCGATGGCTCAACAGCAAAAGAAAGAAATATTGGGGCTGGAGAAACTGGAGGACCAGTTTGCCGTTTTCGACAAGATCCCTGATACAGCAGAAGTCAATATGATCCTGAATATGATAAATGATTTCAGCGGTCAAAAAAAGGAATTTGCTAAAATGACAGAGGCTTATAAAAGAAAGGACCTGGATGCATTGGCAAAAATGATCAATGCATCTCCCGATATGGCTGGTTATGAAGACCTGTTGCTGGTTAACCGAAACAAAAACTGGATTCCGGTTATGGAAAAGGCGATGGCCACACAGGGGATTTTCTTTGCCGTTGGAGCAGGCCATCTTCCCGGGGAAGATGGCGTTCTTACACTTCTCAGAAAGGCTGGTTATACAGTTACCCCAGTTGAATAGTCAATTCTCCAAAGATTTTATTTCAATAGGATTAACCAATTAGGTCGCAATTGCAAAGCAGCTAAAAGAATGGTTATTCTTTAACCATTCTATCAATTAGGGATTGTCCTCCCCCTATAACTCAATTATACAACTCCTCCGCGGTTCACCCCCGCCAGCGGGGGACATAACAGCCCTTCATTGCAATGCTTTTATTGTTGCAAATGTTCGTTGAATTTTAAATATAGTTTTGTAGAAGTCATGTCCCCCGCTGGCGGGGGTGAATTTTGAGCTTGGCACATACTCGGGTTTTAGGGGGAGGATGGCGTATCTCTTTTACTTCCTCATGTGCCGGATGATTTCGTCTTGTCAGTTTATTACAACAGGGAAATTATGTAAAATAGCCTTCTAATAAGGCTTTGTGCATTAAAAACGTATTTCTATTTTTTAAATATTGATTGACGCTGCTGAAAAGTTTTTAAAACATTTGCTCACTGGTGTTTTTCCCAAACAGCCTTCCGGATTCTTTCCTAATTTGCCGCCGGATGTCTACAGACCTTAGCAATACACGATTTCAACTGGCGCTTCAATATGTACAGCATACCGGTCGGCATATTTTCCTGACTGGAAAGGCTGGTACCGGTAAAACCACTTTCCTGAAACAGGTGAGGGATTCGACTTTTAAAAAATTGGCCATTGTAGCTCCCACCGGTGTAGCTGCCATCAATGCCGGCGGTGTAACCATCCATTCGTTCTTCCAGATTCCCCCGGGATTGTTTTTGCTTGGCGCAAGGCATGAATGGGGGGCCTCCGGGCAATCAATACAAACAGCCCAAAGCCTTACCCGTAACCTTAAATTAAGTCAGCCCAAAAGGGAGATCCTGCAGGAACTTGAATTACTGATCATCGATGAAGTTTCCATGGTTCGTGCCGATACCCTGGATGCCATAGATACGGTCTTGCGCTTTGTACGAAGACAGCCCCACAAGCCCTTTGGCGGTGTCCAGGTTTTATTTATTGGTGATCTCTTCCAGCTGCCACCTGTTGTAAATGACAGCGACTGGACTCTTTTAAAAGAACATTATAGCAGTCCCTTCTTTTTTGATGCACAGGTGATCAGTCAATCTCCGTTGGTGTACCTGGAATTGCAAAAAATATACAGGCAAAGCGACAACCATTTCATTGGCCTGCTGAATGCCGTTAGAAATAATGTAGCCGATTATGATGATCTGGAAACCCTAAATCAATATTACGCCCCAAATTTCAAGCCCCCCATTGAAGACTTTTATATAACCCTCACTACACATAATGCAAAGGCCGACCTGATCAATAACCGGGCATTAAGTGAACTACCAGGTCCTTTGGTTAATTTTCACGCCCTGATCGAAGGAGAGTTTCCCGAAAAAGGATTTCCGGCTGATGAGCGCTTGTCTTTAAAAACAGGCGCACAGGTGATGTTTATTAAAAACGATAAAGGCGAATCAAGGCGGTATTATAATGGGAAGATCGCAACAGTCAGCCGGATTGATGAGGATAAAAAGATTTATGTACGCTTTGATGAAAATGATGATGAACTGGAACTGGAGCTGGAAACCTGGCGAAACATTCGATATAATTTCGATAAAGAAAAAGATCGCATCGAAGAAGAAGAGCTGGGTGCGTTTAAACAATACCCCATCAGGCTTGCATGGGCTATAACCATCCATAAAAGCCAGGGCCTAACATTTACAAAGGCAATTATTGACGCCGGGGAATCCTTTTCTCCCGGCCAGGTATATGTGGCATTGAGCAGGATGACGGATCTGTCCGGGATGGTTCTACGTTCAAGAATTTTACCGCAGAGTATTCGAACAGATGAGCGGGTTTTGGCATTCAGTCAACAACAGTTTGAAGATGAGGATATGTTGGCCCAATTGAAGATTGAACAGGAAAATTATGTACGAAATACCCTGATCCAGGCTTTTGGCCTGGAAAAAATTCACCGGCTTTTTGCAGAACATGAAGAAGCCGTAGGTTCCAGGCTTATGCCGGATGATAACAGTGCCGGGGAATGGGCCAGGGAGATGATGTTGAAAATAGAAGCACAAAAAGACATTGCCGAAAAGTTTACCAATCAATTATCTAAATTGCTTCAATCAGAAGATAATGAACCACATTCAAGCCTATTGGAAAGATCAACCGCTGCCGTAAATTATTTCAATAACCAGCTCTCAGATTGGAAAAAAAGTATTGAATCGCAGATCGCTTTTTTTAAAACCAGGAAAAAGGTTAAGAAATACGTGCATGTGCTTAATGATCTTTTTAAACTCCTGCAACGCAAAGAAAAACTGCTTGCCCAAAGCCTGGAAATTACCAGGGGCCTGTCTGCGGGACTTGAACTGGAAAAACTACTCAAACTGGCTGAAAATCAATATTCTCCCATTGTTTTGGAGACAAATTCAGAGATAAAACCGGCCAAAAATAAGCCCGATTCAAAAGAAGCATCTTCATTAACGACACTAAAATTATTCAAGTCCGGAACCTCCATTCCGGACATAGCTCAGCAGCGAAACCTCGTAGTTAGTACTATTTATGGCCACTTAACAGATTTTATCTCCAGTGGGGAAATAGATATCCTTGACCTTGTACAGCCGGAAAAAGTATCCGTTATACTTGATGCCCTGGAGACCGGGTCGGATTCGGGCTTTAAGGCAGTTAAAGAGCAATTAGGGGATGGATATAAATACCATGAGATCCGGGCTGTTTCCATTTTTCGTCAATCCCTGGCAGGAGAAAAAGAACTCCCGCACAACGTGCAATAATCCGCCTTTTTGTGGTGCCTTTTTAATGATCAGAACCATATTTTTCTATGTCTGCGGTCATGGTTTTAAAAATGGTACCATCCTACCTTGTAAGTGAAATTTACATTATTCACTTAAACATACTTGCCATGAAAAAATTAACAGCCATTTTATTACTACTGGCTTTTAACCTATCATATGGCCAGAAGCACCTGAAAGATTACGATTGTGTGGATCAATATGCGGAAGGGTATGCCAAGGTCAGGAAAAATGATAAAAATGGATACATTGACATTACGGGTAAACTGGTCATTCCATTGATCTATGACGATGCTTTATGTTTTTCAGAAGGCCGTGCCGCGGTAAGCATTAAAAACAAGTGGGGATTTATTGACAGTTCCGGAAAGGAAGTCATTCCTATGAAATTCTATGAAGTTTATTCATTTCACGAAGGGCTGGCCGCAGTAAATGAAGGGAAATTCGGATATATTGATAAAGATGGAAAATACATCATTGACCCTGCATTTGAGCAGGCTGGTTCTTTTTCTGAAGGCCTCGCTCCGGTAAGCCGCAAAAACATGTGGGGATATATCAATACAAGCGGAAAAGAAGTCATTCCCATACGCTATAGCTTTGCCGATAAATTTTACAATGGCTCTGCCAAGGTAATGATGAATGGCAAATGGCTTGAAATTGATAAACAAGGAAAAGAAGTTAAAGAAGTACAACAACAGTAAGGCCTTAACCTAACCATCTGTTGATTTAAAATCCAATCAGATTGCCGTCGTACCAAAAGTGCGACGGATTTTCTTTGCCATAATAGTTCATCTTATTGCTAATTCCAAACAAGAATGTCGCTCCTCCGGAGCTAAAAGACAAGAAAATTATTAAGCTACAAGAATGTCGCCCCGCTGGGGCTTAACAGCCAAATACAAACCAAATTCAATAATGTCGTTTGTAGTAAATCCTTTCAGCTCAGGAGGAGCGGCATTCTGGTAACATTTTCAGCATATTTTATATACGCCTCGCAGAGGTGCGATTCCTATAGCTCCGGAGGAGCTACATTCTTGTTGCAAATGCTGTTGTATTGTATTAAAGCCCCAGAGGGGTGACATTCCTGTAGATTGGCCATGCATGATGTATTCAAGCTCCGGAGGAGCGGCATTCTTGTATATCTCATCTTCAATATAAGGTACCCCTAACGGAAAATATTTATTCGTATTTAAAAAAAAGCCGGCCTGTAAATACAGACCGGCGAGGTGCATTT
>JAHEEX010000181.1 GCA_024640465.1 Sphingobacteriales bacterium
CCTGTTACCATACCCGGGGTCACCGTTAACAGGCTCTGCGCTTCCGGATTACAGGCCATTATGGACGGTAGCCGGACTATCGCAAATGGGGACGGAGAATTGATCATTTCCTGCGGTGTCGAGAGTATGAGCCGTGCACCTTATGTTATGTCAAAGCCTACAGAAGCATTCTCCCGAAAAGCGGAGATATATGATACTACCCTTGGCTGGCGATTCATTAACCAACGGCTGTCCGACCTGTATTATCCCTATGGAATGGGTGAAACGGCAGAAAATGTTGCCCGTCAATGGGGTATTGGCCGTGAAGAACAGGATCGGTTTGCCTGGGCATCCCAACAAAAGTATGCAGAAGCCCTGGCAGCGGGGAAATGGGCAGCCGAAATGATCCCTGTACAGGTTGAAACCGGAAAAGGCAGTATGAATGTTGTTGAAACAGATGAGCACCCCCGGGTATCATCACTGGAAAAATTAGCCACTTTAAAACCTGCATTTGCTAAAGAAGGAACAGTTACTGCCGGAAATTCATCGGGTATTAACGATGGATCAGCCGCTATGTTACTGGCGGGTGAAGAGGCTGTTTCCAAATATAACCTTAAACCCATGGCAAGGGTTGTTTCAACGGGTGTGGCGGGTGTTGATCCTTCCATCATGGGCATCGGACCGGTTCCGGCAACCAGGAAAGCGCTTGCAAAAGCAGGTATAGATATCCGTGATATAGGATTAGTTGAACTGAATGAGGCTTTTGCTTCTCAGGCACTGGCTTGTATCCATGACCTTGAACTTGATCCTTCGATGGTAAATGTGAATGGTGGCGCTATTGCGCTCGGTCACCCGCTGGGTTGTTCCGGCGTTCGGATTTCCACAACCTTACTGCATGAAATGGCTAAACGAAAAGTAAGATATGGCCTCGCCACCATGTGTATAGGCGTTGGCCAGGGAGCAGCTGTGGTCTACGAACTTTGTTAATATTTTCTTTTTGATCCTTTCGGCGCCATGGTTCGTGTCTTCACGAACCATCATCGAAAAAAATCGTTTTCCGGTTCGTGGAGACACGAACCGGGGCATCTTGATAAGAATATTTGCGGTTAAACCCCGAATTGCCTTAAGTGATGATCCAGGTGTTTATATATCAGTTTTCCCCACTGTTCCCGGTTCATCTGACGGAATATGGGATGCATGCCAAAAACAAAATCAGATTTGGTGTTATTCATCCTGCTGAGATGGTGCATTAATACTTCTTTTTCTTCCAGGAATGAGCCTGTAGGTTTTAGTTTTTTGTTGGGGTCCATCTCCGGTGCAGTGGGGGAGTCCTTAGGAAATGGAAACCACTCGATAAAAAAAAGTCTTGCCAGGCTGGCTTTCCAGGGGCTGAACCGCACTTTGGCCGGAATCTCCCCAAAGGCCATTTTCAATGCTGCAGTACAATGTGCCAGCATCTGCGTTGGGTTCATTTTCCCCCAGAGAGGAGAGGCATCTGCCTGTAAGTTTTCAAAGCGTTGCATCAGTTCGCTTGTGGATTGGTTGTCTAATTGCCTGGGCATTTTTTAGTTTAAATATACAATCTTTGCTGCTTTGTTTCTTTGCGGTTAGTTATTGATCAATAATCAAATGAGTGTAGGATCTCAGATTTATTGATAGTACGTTGCTCTCCCGTTTCCAGGTTCTTTACTTTACAGGTACTACTTGCCAGTTCTTCACTGCCGGCTATAACGATATAGGGTATGCGCTTTTTCTCTGCATATTTGAATTGCTTGTTAAATTTTGCCTGTTCGTGATAGATTTCACAAGCTATCCCGGCGTTCCTTAACTGTTGCATGATTTCAAATGCATACCGGCTTTCCGCTTCACCCAGGTTAAAAAACAGCATTTTTGTGCCCTGTGCGATGGTTTCCGGAAACAACCCGCTTTCTTCCATAACATCATATATACGGTCAACGCCAAAGGAGATGCCTACTCCGGGTATACCTGAAACGCCAAACAGGCCGGTGAGGTCGTCGTATCTTCCGCCGCCGCCAATACTCCCCATCTGAACACCGTTGGCTTTTACTTCAAAGATGGTCCCGGTATAATAATTAAGCCCCCTCGCCAGGGTGAAGTCTATCGTTAATGGGTAACTGCCATCTGTGCCTTTCATGAAATCAATGACATATTTCAATTCTGCCAACCCTGTTTTTCCCTGTTCATCAGAACCGAGGATGCTTTCTGCCTGCTTCAGTTTTTCATCATTGTTACCAACTATGGCCAGGTATTTTTCTATCAGTTCAACTTGTATTTCATTCAGGCCCCTTTGAAAAAGTTCTTCTTTTACTTTATCCAACCCGATCTTATCCAGTTTATCGATGGCTACCGTGATATCGGTCATTTTATCTGTTCCCCCGCAAATATTGGCCAATGCGGAAAGGATTTTGCGGTTATTGATACGTAATTCCACAGGTACCTGTAAGCGCCTGAATACTTCCAGGTAAATGTGTGCCAGTTCTGCTTCATTCAATAAAGATGCACTGCCCACAACATCGGCATCGCACTGGTAAAATTCGCGGTATCGCCCTTTCTGCGGGCGGTCTGCACGCCACACGGGTTGTATCTGGTACCGCTTGAAAGGGAAAGAAAGTTGACCATGATTCATCGCCACATAACGTGCAAAGGGGATGGTAAGGTCGTAACGCAATGCCCTTTCGGTGATGCCTTTATTATTTTTGCCTTCCAGTACCTGTTGAAAATCTGAAATGGCCTGGTCTTTTTTGTTCGGGTGATCGAGACCGTTATTTAGGATTTTAAAGATCAGTTTATCGCCTTCATCGCCGTATTTCCCCATCAGGGTTTCCAGGTTTTCCATAGCTGGTGTTTCCAGTGGCTGGAACCCGTATAATTCAAAAACATTTCGTATTGTTTGAAATATATATTGGCGTTTGCGGACAACATCAGCCGAAAAATCTCTTGTTCCCTGTGGTAAAGAAGGTTTCATCATCAATTATTTTATCAGTGCCTGTTACGGACAGATATTTCGTTTATACTTTTACGTTACTTATATTGTTCAATCAGTTTTTCACAGGCTTCATCGATCATTTTAAACACTTCATGATATCCGGGTTCCGGCCCGTACCAGGGATCCGGCACATCAAGGTTCCCGCCCGGGTATAGTGCATCCATCAGCAGTTCCACTTTCGCCGGGTTGAATTTTTTCCCTGCCACATATTTCATTTCATCGATCACGTCTGTTGCCATGGCAATGATCCTGTCGAACTGTTCAAAATCTTCAGGTCTCAATCTCCTTGACCTTTGCGTACTGATATCAATGCCATTCATCCTGGCCACTTTCTGGGAGAGCCGGTGTGGGGGTTCTCCGTTATGACTTCCATTGGTACCGGCGCTTTCCACGCTCCAGTTGAGGCCGGCTTTCCAGGCTTTGTCCTGTAATATTCCTTCGGCAAGGGGACTCCTGCAGATGTTCCCCAGGCAGACCATTAGAATTTTCATAAGAACGCAAAGATAGGGAGGTACGAAGTACGAAGTACGAGGTGCGAGTTACGAGGTGCGAAGTAAGAGGCTGAGCGCAGCGAAGTCCCGCGAATGCGGGATGAATACATTAACCGCCATGAAACGAGGTGCGCGAAGAAGTTTTATGCAATTTGTTGAACAATGCATCATACTGCAAAGGCCTTTTATTCCGCGCGGGGTGTAATACATTTTATCACCAGTAAAATTATGTAAGATGAAGACCAACCATCTGCCACAGGCCGATTTCCTGGATATATTATTTGAGCATCGAAATAAACATTACGGCGCTTATGCGCTAAGGCGCCAATACCCGGCGCATTTGTTTAAAGCACTTTGCATGGGTCTGTCATTGGCGGGCGCGTTTATATTTTTCATATCATTTAATCGAAATATTCAATTGAATAATATCCCGGGCATACCGGTTGCGGATACCCTAACATGGACTACTCTGCCTCCTCCTGAAGAAATTTTGCCACCCGCTCCCGAACAGCCGTCCGGACCTGCCCCAACGCAAAACACCATCAGGGACGTTATACCTGTGATTGTACCCAATGATACTCCTATTGACGATTCGGTGCCAACTGTGGAAGAGCGATCACAAAATGCCATTGGAAGAGAAAATATAACAATTGAAGGACCGGGCGTGGATAATAATAATAGTGGTCATAATGTCAACCCTGTTCAATCCTCACCAGCCATTGAAACACCGGCGATTTATGAAATGGCTGCAGTTCAGGAACCCGCCAGTTTCCCTGGAGGACAAAAGGCGCTGCTTCGGTTTATGGAAAATAATATCCGCGATCCAAGGGATGAGGGGGAAGGCCAGTCAGAAACCATAAGGGTACAGGTCAAATTTGTAGTTGGAAAAGACGGCCAACCCGGCGACTTTATCGTAATTGGCAGCGGGGGAGAGAAATTTGATAAAGAAGTGATGCGGGTTTTAAGAAAAATGCCCAAATGGAAGCCTGCCCGGCAGCATAACCAGGAGGTTGCCATGTTTTTTATATTACCGGTTAGTTTTGCTTTAATTGACGATGAATAATTCATGTTTTCCCACAGGTATTTATTATCTTGCCCACCCCATAATACTGTACTATGGACCGAAATGAGTTTGAAGCAAAAAAAGACAGGCAGCAGGCTAAAATAAAGTCGTTTTATAATTACGGCATGGGTGTTTTATGGATCGGGGTGGGCATTTTTTTCCTGAATCATACCCGTTTTGGACTTGGTGGCCAATTTGACCCCCTGTTAGCCAATATTTTTGGCGGAACCTGTGTACTTTATGGATTATTCAGAATCTGGAGGGGTTATAAAAGTAATTCACCCTCTTAATTGACACATATGAAAAAAGCCCCTATTAGATCCCTGTTGGGCGGTTTTTCGCTGTTTATCCTTCTTTTGCTTGTTCTTGAGGGTTGTAACAGGCAGGTGAAAAAACCAAAATATATCCTGGGTGACGATACATTGACCAGCGGAAGCATCCAGATCAGCGTTGACGAATCATTTAAGCCAGTCATTGATTCCCAGATCAAAGTATTCTTATCACAGCATCCCAAAGCCCAAATAATTGCCCATTATAAGCCTGAGGCTGAATGTCTTAAGGATTTATTGAATGATAGCATCCGCATGGTTATTGTAACCAGGGGATTAAGTGAAGAAGAAGTTAAATTCTATGAAGACACCCTCCAGTTCAAGCCCATTTTTGGAAAAATTGCGTCTGATGCTATAGCGGTGGTTGTGAATAATAAGAGTAAGGACAGTATTTTTTCAGTTTCAGACATCCGGTCTATGTTGAATGGAACAAGTGGATACAGGTATCAGCAGGTAATGGATGGGGTTAATGCAACGAGTACTGTAAGATTTATGATTGATTCTGTGTTAAAGGGGCAACCGTTTTCCAGCCAGGTTGTTGCCGCAAAAACCAGCGAAGAGGTAATAAATTATGTTTCAAACCACCCGGATGCGATTGGTTATGTGGGAGTAAGCTGGATCGGGAATAAGGAAGACTCTTCACAATTAAGCTTTTTGAAGAGCGTGCAGATAGCATCGATGCAGTGTGCAAATTGCGATAAAGAGGTCTATGTCAAACCATACCAGGCTAATATTGCTTTAAAAAGATATCCTTTGATCAGGGGCCTGCACTACATTTTAAAAGAGAATTATGCAGGGTTGGGTAAGGGGTTTGCCAATTTTCTTACCCATGAGAAAGGCCAGCTGATCTTCAAAAGGGCATACCTGGTGCCAGACAGGATGGCGCTGGAAGTAAGAAGGGTGAATGTTAATGAATCTAATTATTGATTTTATATATTTACAAAAAACAAACCGACTATTACAATGACAAAAATGAAACACGGCCTTGTCGCTGTAGTGATGCTGATGAGTAATTTCGTTATTGCTCAATCCGTACAAGAGGCTAAGAAATTCATCTACTACGGACGTTACCAGAGTGCCAAGCTTGCCCTCGAAAAAGTAGTAGCCGGTAACCCTGCCGATGCTGAAGCAGTTTACTGGTTGTCTCAGGTACACCTTGCACAGAATGACATTGAAGGGGCCAAAGCCGTACTTCGTAAAGGAATGGAAGGGGCCAATGGCAGTAACCCGCTTTTACTGGCTGGTATGGGCCATGTTGAATTAGAAGAAGGCAAAGCCAATGATGCCCGGCAGCGCTTTGAAACAGCCATAAGTGTGTCTAAGGGCAAAGACATTAACGTGCTCAATGCCATAGGTAAAGCAAACCTGGAAAAAGCAGGAGATGCTAATTATGCCATTGAAAAATTAACGCAGGCTACGCAGATAAAAGGTTTCAAAGAACCGGATGTGTATATTAATATGGGTGATGCATACCGGAAAAAACTTGATGGAGGTGGCGCCGTTTCATCATATCAAAACGCCCTCACAATCGATCCAAAATATGCGGCAGCTAAATATAAGATAGGCAAGGTTTACCTTACACAGGGTAGCGATCAGAAAGATGTGTTTTTAAGAAATTTTGAGGATGCTATTGCTATGGATCCTAATTATGGTCCTGCATATTATGATTTGTATGTATATTATTTTTTAAGGGATGTAAATAAGTCAACCACTTACTTTAATCAGTATAAGCCTTTGGCCGATAAGGGTCCGGCGCTGGATTATGAAGAAGCCAGTTTGAAGTTCGCGTCAGGGGACTTTAAAGGGGCTATCGCCAAAGCGGATGAATTGCTGGCATCCCAGGGAGCCAATGCTGATGCCCGTTTATACCGTTTAAAAGGGTATAGTTATGATAAAATGGGTGACTCTGTAAATGCTGTAAAAGAACTGGAAACCTTTTTTGAAAAAGCAAGGCCGGATCAGATCATCCCGGATAATTACCTGAACCTGGCCATTAATTCTGCCAAATTCCCGGAGCGCCAGGCAAGGGTTGATAAATACTTCCAATTGGCTATTGATGCGGACACATCGGTTCCAAACAAAATTGAATACACCAGAAAAGCGGCTGAATTCTTTAAGAAGGCCGGTAATCAACCTAAGGCCGCAGAATGGTATACCAAAGTATTATATGTGAATCCTAACCCGGGAAAGGTTGACCTGTATAATGCAGGTATTGAAAATTTCAGGGTCCTTCAGATCCCCACTTATCAGCGTGCCGATAGCATTTTCAAACTGTACAAGGCAAAGTACCCGGATGAAGTGTATGGCCATTACTGGAGTTTCCGGTCCCTGTCTGCCATTGATACAACCATGGAGGCAGGCATAGCCATACCGGATTGTATGCGGTTTATAGAAATAGCTGAAAGCGACAAGGTCAAAAATAAAAACACCCTCATAACTGCTTACGGTTATATGGCTGGTTATAATGCCAATATCAAAAAAGATTTCCCCACAGCCATAAGTTACCTGGATAAGATCATAGTTATAGATCCAACAAATGCTGATGCTACCAAGAATAAAGAAATTCTTCAAAAGGCAAGTAAGGGAGGAGCTGCCGCTTCACCTCCGAAATCTCCGGGTGGTAAGTAACATTGCAATCAAGTTATTCTAACATATAGCTGGTTATGTATATCCTTTTTTGGACTGCATAACCAGCTTTTTTACCCAAAAACACTCCCTTTTCTTTGCGGGTATTGTACTTGTCATTCCCTTTCTAATTCCTCATTCCTTATTTCTTATTCCTTATTTTTCCCCCTCTATTGTTTTTCACCCCTGCTGCCTTATTTTTGCGCATCCAGCAAGAATCAAATAAGCATGCACCTATTTTACTTTTTGCAATCACCT
>JAHEEX010000182.1 GCA_024640465.1 Sphingobacteriales bacterium
ATTTCTTTCAAACAAATGGTATTGAACGGAAGGATAATTATGCTGGTACTGCCAGTAAAGATGTGGGGAAAATAAAAAGAGGGCTATTAGTCCGGCTGCGTAGGTTTGCCAGCGGGTAAACAATTTCACGTTTGACAGCAATGTAAAAAAGACAATCAGGATACCATGATATTTGCTGTAGAACATAAGTGCAACAATCACGCCCAGCAGAATCGTATTCCCTAATGACGGCAACGTGGTGAATTTTTTATATGCCAAAAAGAAAAGGGCCACAAAAAACAACAGGGGTAAATCCGGCACCGCAATAATTCCCCCGATCTGCAAAAGCCCCATGCTTAGTGCTATGGCATAGAATAAACGATCATTGCGTTGTTCCAGCAAACTGTCGATGGCATAGAGTGATACCGTACTGATGAATACCACGAATAAGCGAAGGCCCAGTTCGTTTGCAAAAAGAATATAGCCCGCTTTTATTAATAATCCAATCATTGGCGGATGATCGAAGTATCCCCAGGCCGGAAATTTTGAATACATCCAGTAATAGGCTTCATCGTCAAAAAGGCCGGTCATGCCCGCCTGGATAAGATTTACAACAAACCAAAGGAGGTAAAATATAGCTTTTTGATTTCGTTGCAGGATTTTGGAAAAACTCATTTGATAAAAATAAGAAATAAGCTTGACAGGCCAGATCGCAATTGCTGATGTATGGCAAACAAATAATCAACTCATTTATCTTCCTGTTAAAATTTAAAGTTTGTTATTGAACCTTAAAATGACCGGGATTGGATGCAACATTTTTTAAATACCCATTAACCTAAATATTGGTGTATATTAGAAATAATTATTTATTATATGAAGAGTTATATAACCCTGGTATTATTGTTATATACTTTAGTAACCAACAGCCAGCCCAACAAGCCCATACTACGTATAGAAACGGGTATACACACATCAAAAGGTAATAAAATATCGACAGATGCCCAGGGTAAACTGCTTCTAACAGTAAGCAATGATAAAACAGCACGGTTATGGGATGCTGCCAAAGGAACACTCTTAAAAACCTTTCGGATACCTATCAGCAATAGCATATATGAAGGGACTTTATATGCAGGTTCTTTGCATCCGAATGGAAAAATTGCAGCGGTATCTGGCTATACGGGCGTTGAATGGGATCAAAAAATTTGCATCTACCTGATCAATACCCAAACAGGCGCCATCATACACAGAATAAAAGGGATACCAAATATTGTAAATGAACTAGAATTTTCCCCAGACGGTAATTGGATGGCCGCCGGCCTCAGCGATAATGGTGGAGTGTATATTTTTGACACAAAAGGATGGGGTGAATATAAAAAGTTGACGGGCTATACAGGCAATGCAAATAATATTGCTTTCAAACCCGGTGGTGGCATGGCAACTTTAAGTTCAGATGGAAAAATAAAATTGTACAACAGCGGTTTTGAATTAACAAAAGAAAAAATTGGGCAAACAGGCCAGGTAATTAATTCTCTCGCATTTAGCCCCACCGGTGATAAACTCGCAATTGGATTCCGGGGCGCTCCTCATGTAGAAATATTAAACGCTACCGACCTTTCGCTTCAATACAAAACAACAGTTAATGAGGGAGATGGCAGTGACTTTGGTATGATCAGTTTTTCCGCAGACGGAAGCAGATTATATGGAGGCGGAAACAAATATATTCAGGCAGAAAACCGGTGGAAACAAATTGTACGTTGCTGGGAAAATGCAGGTAATGGCAGTTACAGCGACCTGTTTTACTTAAATAATACAATCGCGGATATTAAGCCAATGGCTGACGGTTCAATGGCAGTACTTGGTTTTGATCCTCCTGAAATAGCGGTAATCAATCCCTCGAATAAAATCAGCTGGCATATAGAGGCAGAAAAAAATGATTTTACCGGAAAGGATAAGTCTCATTTCAGGGTCAATGAAAACGGCTCATCAATAGGATTTACTCCCTTGAACCATCAGGCTATTAGTTTTGACTTATCAGAAAGAAATTTATTTAATGAAGAGTCATTGTTTCCCGCGCCTGTGGATGCGAATTCAGGTACGGTTGTAAAAGACTGGAACCGGAATTGGAACCCGGTTATAAATGGTAAGAAGTTCCCGGAATTCGGGAAAAGATTCCAGGAATGCCTGAGCACGGATATCAGCAACAATGGCGATCTGGTTGTATTTGGCTCCAGCTGGGATTTAATCCTTTCAGACAAAAATGCCAGCGTGATCTGGGCAACCCAAATTGAAACTCACCCTTTTGCAGTTAATTTAAGCGGAAATGAAAAAGTGGTGGCCGCTGCGTTTGCTGATGGTACAATCCGCTGGTTTAGAAAGGATAATGGTAAACATATATTGACTTTTTATTTATTGCCTGATAAAAAGAAATGGGTTCTTTTTACCCCAGGGGGTTATTATGACGCCTCACCAGGTGCAGAGGAATACCTTGGCTGGCATCTCAATAACGGGCCTGATGAAGCGCCTTCCTTTTACCCGGTTTCGCGTTTCAAAGAAAATTTTTACCGACCGGATATTATTGATGCCATTCTTGAAACGTATAATGAAACTGAGGCCATTGCATTGGCTAACCAACGCAGCATCAAAGACAAAGCAGTACGTGAAACTGTAGCAACAGATATCCGGCAAAAATTGCCGCCAACAATAACAATCAATAGTCCGGCCAATGGAAGCATTATAAGTAACACAACTGTCAATATCAGTTACGCCATTAAAAGCCCTGAAGATGCCCCGGTAAAAAACCTTCGTGTATTGATTGATGGCAGGCCTGTACCAACAGAAAGGGGAAAAGTATTGGCTTCAGCTTCGGATAAAATTACTGTAACCATTCCCTCACAGGATTGTACCATTACACTGCTTGCCGAAAATGATAATGGCACCAGTCCGGAAACCAACCTGTATTTAAAATGGGAGAACCCGGTCGCACAAAGCGATGAGTTTATTTATAAACCCAAATTATATGTTCTCGCAATTGGGGTTAGTGATTATAATAACGCCAGTCTTAAATTAGGCTTTGCCGCTAAAGATGCAGGGGATTTTGCCAATGCCGTCTACCAGCAAAAAGGAGAACTATACTCTGATGTAATTATCAAGAAACTAACCGATAAAGGCGCAGCCAAAGATTCCATCACGGATGGATTTGAATGGATACAAAAACAAACCGGACAGAAAGATGTAGCCATGATATTTTTTGCCGGTCATGGCATTAATGATAACAACGGCGTTTTCTATTTGCTCCCTGTTGCGGCGGATATGGAAAGGATAAGAAGCTCCTGTTTGAATTTTGAAGAACTAAAACAAACCGTAAGCAGCATCGCTGGAAAAGTAGTTGTATTTATTGATGCCTGTCACAGCGGCAATGTTATGGGCAGCGGCAGGCGTGGTGAAACCGATATCAATGCCATGGTGAATGAATTATCCAGTACACAAAATGGCGCCATTACGTTTACAAGCAGTACCGGAAAGGAGTTTTCTCTTGAAAAGCCAGAATGGGGCAATGGTGCTTTTACCAAAGCGGTTATAGAAGGACTGAACGGGAATGCCGCTATACCGGGAAAGGATAAAGTTACCACTAAAAGCCTCGACGCATATATCTCGGAAAGGGTAAAAGAGCTCACTAATGGAAGCCAACATCCAACATCGGTAACACCACCCAATGTTCCTGATTTTCCAATTTCAGTAAAGCAATGATGTACAATAATTATTAAGTTAATTTGTTCAAAGCCAGTTTTCCCATATTCAACGTGGCCACCGACCATCAAACTTTTTATAACCCTCGTCCGGTTAGCTGTCACCGGAAAAGAAATGAATAGGAAAGTATTCCTGTAAACCTGTTATTATGCTTTGAAGATCACCAAACATTCCAGTCCACCGCAATCGCTTCATTCCTTGATGTCGGTTTCTGCATGCCTTTTGTCAGCTCTTGTACCCTTGCCCCCACTGTCTTCTTCAGTTCACTCACTTTCATAGTGGGATATGAATCCATTGCTTCCATGATGCAGTAGGTAAACACGCCGTTCTTTAAATTTCCATTCTCCTGTGCAAACTCCGTTCCCGCAGCAGCTGAGATGATCGTAGCGCCTGTGCTCTTGCCCACATTCACAAACAGGTTCTGCATCAGTTCAAAACTGTTTCTCAGCCCCAGTTTTTTTGATCCGGATGCAGATGGTAATGGCTTGCCCCTTGATACCACATGATTCTTAGCGAGATCGGCCTCGTTAATGGTTACCTGCTGGAATTCTTCCTTATCCACTTCTCCGCTGTGGCAGGCATCGATCAGCATCAGTTTTTTTCTTGCGGGGATGCTGTCGAGCAAACTTTCCAGTTCATCATAAGGCAAGCCGTTTTCTGCAGGGTTATCAAAATTGATGTTGTAGGTGGATAGAAAATAATCATAGTCCTTACTCAATAGTCCATGGCCGGAATAAGATATGATCACTTTATCATTCACGGTAGTTTGAAGCAGTCTTTGTTTCAGCGCTTTGATATTGCTGACAGTTACATGTTGATTGAAGAGGGTATCAATGATGATATTATCTCCATACCTGGATTTTAATTTTGCCGATAAATCACGAATATCTTTTACACTATAGTTCAGGTTATAGGATGTATTCTTGAACTGATCAATACCTATACCGACAAAGTATACTACCTCTTTGAACAAGTCGGGAGGAATCATGCAGTTGATAAATAAAGGGAGGCGGTAGCTTTCTCTTCCATCCGTTGTAATTACCGATGATTCTATCCGGTTCAAACCGGATGTAAGTTGGATGTTTATAGTAGTATCGATCTTCTTTATACCAGAGGTGGAAATCAAATACCCCTGTTTCCCATAATAAGGAACTTCATTGATCCAAATATTGAAACGGGAGATTTTACTATTTTTAGCGGATCCTATGATATGTATTGAAACTGTGTCAACGTTTAATTCATGAAAAATTTCATCACGGTTTACAATATCAGATTCAGGGATCAGGATTCCTTCTTTCAATGACATCGTATCAATACCTAGTCTTTTGATCCGTTTATACCATGCAGTCTTGTAGGCTTTGATCAACTGACTATTTGTGCTGCCCAAAGCCTGTAGCACAATATCCGGTCGGTTGTATTTCAGATCAAGCTGATCGAAATTGATTACCTGTAACTTATCTGAAACATAATATAACTGCCTGGCTACACCAGGTGTACTGCTATAATATCCCGATGAAAGTCTTACCATATATTCGGCGCCGCCAAGTTGGTAAAAACTGTGCAGCAGCCGGGCATTGTTCCTGTCACGGATATGAATAAGGTTATCGCCGGATACGGTAGCGACCCAGTTAGAATGATGACTGAACGCTACATACACTTCGCCCAGGTAAGGGGCATTACATTGTCCTTCAGGACAGTAATCGAATTGGAGATCTTTTAGTTCCACTCCTTTCCAAGATTGGATCAGTCTTCGACCGTGAGTTTCTAAAATACTTTGCACGTCATGATAATTTTCATCCGGGGGGATCGGAACAGGGGTAAGATCATAATCAGCCGCCTTCAAAACAGACCGGCTTTTGCCCGTTTTCAACTCTAGCAGTTTGCCGCCTTGCAGCAAACTGACCGTTCCGGATTCCTGAACCCTGAACAATCCGTGTTCTTTGGTGATCCTTGCAAGCAGCTTTCCGGTAGCAATGTCCCATACGCCTGCCGAGTCATGGTTCTCATATGTAACGATGAGTTTTTCATCCGGGCTGAATTGTGTATACCTGAGCTTATTTTCGGGGTTCGGTAAGGCTTGTTGATCCTCAGGACTAACTGCAAAACTGTCGTATGCCCTGAAAGTATTAACCAACCGCCCGGTCATAGTTTCCCATACATTAACATCTCCTTCATTAGTAATGGCCAACATCCATGTATCAGCCGGACTGACAACAACAGAATGAATGGACGGAATACTGACTTTTGAGTTCAGCGTAAAGAGCAAATTACCGTGATCCGTATCAAAAATTTCCAGTTCACTATTCACCGTCATCCTCATAAATCTTTTCCAGTCAGGACTTAAAACAACCTTATACGTTTCTTCATCCAGGATACCCAATGCGAAGAGTTCCTCTCCTGTTTCGGTATTATATATTCGGCTTAAAGGAGGATTCAGGAAAACGCGGATAGCAGCGGAATCGGTGGATATCTGATAATCCAGCATTTCTGAAAAACGACTATCATTGAAACTTGTCACTTTAGTCCAATGATCCGTTTCATAAACTGCCAATGCTGTAGAACTTGCCAGGAAAAACTTCTTACCATCCGGGCTGAACTGCAGGTCTGTTACGCTTTTTGCATTGAGATTTCCTGCTATTTTTCGGTTGCTTACTTCCCAAATGATAACTGAATGGACCGATTTATCAATAGTCTGATCATTGCGTTCCCCGAAATCCACAGCGTCCGCCACCAACCATTTACTGTTGGGGCTAAATGCAGCAGCCTTATTGAAGAATATATTTTTTCCTGCCGCAAAGAGCCTGAACCCTTTTTCTGCATCCCAGATCTCAGGCAGGTGAAGACTGCTATAAAAAAGTATCGTCTTGCCGTCAGGACTAAAAGCAGAACCGGGAAAAGTGAATCCTTCCTCCCCTTCAACACCCTGACCTTTTAATAACTGGTGATTGAATAACAATTTACCGGATTGCACATTCCATAGCCTGTAGCTGTCATCATATGCACATGATAAAAGGGTATTACCTGATGGGCTAAACCGGATATAACAGAGATCAGTGAATGAATCGTATTTCGTGCTGGGTGGGTATTCCAGTGTTCGCAATAATTTGCCCGAAAACAGGTCCCATAGCCTGCAGAGATGATCAGGGCCGGAAGCAGTTGCAATGATTCTGCTGTCAGGACTGATAAGGGCAGATACGATCTCATTTTTATATCCGCCGATTGTATACAGCAGTAATCCCGTTTTAGCATCCCAGACTTTAGCTGTTTGATCAGGCCCCAGCGTTAAAATGATCCTGCCATCAGGGCTGTATTGGAAATTGGTTACACTGCCATGATGCCCAATTGGTAAAACCAGTTTGGGTTGCTGGGCATTACAATAATTAAATATTATTCCAAGTAAATTAAGACAAACAACAAATAGAAACCTGGATTGCATTTGGCAGATTTTCTAAAAGATAACTTAAATAATGATCATTGTTGAAACTAGGATTAGAATACAATTTGAATTAAGGCAGAATACTACCAAACATTCCAATCCACTGCAATTGCTTCATTCCTTGAAGTGGGTTTCTGCATGCCTTTTGTCAGCTCCTGTACCCTGGCCCCCACGGTCTTTTTCAGTTCGCTCACTTTCATCGTGGGATATTTGTCCATCGCTTCCATGATGCAGTAGGTAAACACCCCGTTCTTTAAATTTCCATTCTCCTGTGCAAACTCCGTTCCCGCAGCAGCGGAGATGATCGTAGCGCCTGTGCTCTTGCCCACATTCACAAACAGGTTCTGCATTAGTTCAAAACTGTTTCTCAGTCCCAGTTTTTTTGGTCCGGATGCAGATGGCAATGGCTTGCCTCTTGATACCACATGATTCTTAGCGAGATCGGCCTGGTTAATGGTTACCTGCTGGAATTCTTCCTTATCCACTTCACCACTGTGACAGGCATCGATCAGCATAAGTTTTTTTCTGGCCGGGATACTGTCGAGCAAACTTTCCAGTTCATCATAAGGCAAGCCGTTTTCTGCAG
>JAHEEX010000183.1:0-958 GCA_024640465.1 Sphingobacteriales bacterium
TAAAAGCAACTGGTCAGTATGAAAATACCATAATCATGTACGCCTCCGATAATGGTGCATCCGGAGAAGGAAGCCCAAGTGGTTCAGTAAATGAAAATAAATTCTTTAACGGTTACCCGGATGAGTTGGTTGAGAATATGAAACTGATTGATGAGTTGGGTGGTCCAAATACATACGAACACTATCCTACAGGATGGGCAGCTGCATTATCTACGCCTTTCAAAATGTTCAAACGTTATTCAAATTATGCCGGCGGTACAGAATGTCCATTGGTGATTTCATGGCCCAAAGGCATTAAAGCCCGTGGCGAGGTACGCAATCAATATCATCATGCGGTAGATATTGTTCCAACCATATTAGAAATATGTGGATTGGAAATGCCAAAAGTGTATAAGGGTGTTGAGCAATATCCTCTATCTGGCGTTTCCATGAAATATACATTTGATGCAAAGCCAGATGATCCCACTCAAAAACATGTTCAGTATTATACGATGCTGGGCACCCGTGCTATCTGGCAGGATGGATGGAAGGCTGTGGCAGTTCATGCACCACTAACCAGTAAGGGTAAATTTGATCAGGATAAATGGGAATTGTATCATGTGGATGTTGACCGCTCAGAGTCTAAGGACCTTGCAAAAGAAAATCCGGAAAAGCTGGAAGCATTGAAAAAGTTATATGATGAGGAGGCGAAGAAAAATTTTGCCTATCCGCTTGATGACCGCTCAGCGACGGAAATTCTTACCATCGAGCGACCAACAGAAGAGAAATTGGCAGACAGCTACACCTATTATCCGCATACCAGTTCTGTACCGGAGGCTGTGGCCGTAAGTGTGCGCGGTAAATCATTTAAAATAGTTTCCAATGTGGAGATCAAAGATGCTAATGCATCTGGTGTGATTTTTGCCCACGGCTCACGTTTTGGCGGCCATAGCCTGTTTATTAAGGATCGTAAATTGTA
>JAHEEX010000183.1:968-6611 GCA_024640465.1 Sphingobacteriales bacterium
ATTATGTCTATAATTTCCTCGGCATTACAGAATATCAATTGGTATCTGCCGGAATTAAACCAGGCAAGTACACATTTGGAATGGAGTTCATTAAAGAGAAAGCAGGTGAACATGGGGAGTCAGTTGGAACGGCCAAGTTATATATCAATGATAAGCAAGTTGCAACCGGGGCCATGAAAGCACAGGTAGGTAAATTTACCCTGGTTGGCGATGGTTTGTGTGTGGGTTATGATAGCGGAGATCCGGTAACCAAACAATATAAATCACCAGGTGAATTTAAGGGTGGAACCATTTCATTTGTAAAAGTGAGTACTGGGAAAGAACAATACCTGGATTTGGAAAGAGAGGCTGCAAGGGCTTTCAGTAAAGAATAATCATTTTTATTATCAGGGTTGCTGGCTAAGGAAAGTTAGCAACCCTGTTTTTCATTTATTGGATAATTAATAATCCCAAAATCAAAGTATTATTATTACCACTCCTTTTGAGGAAACTGAAGAACACCCATTTACATAAACTTTTTCTACCTGTATAAAATACTGACATGAGTAAAAGAATATTGTTATTCATCATGATAATTTTTTTTACTTTTTCTTCTAATGCACAGGAGATAAACCAGTTCATTGAATCCTTTGATGACACGGCCATAATACCCAGTGATGAAGCTCCGCTTGCGGCTGCACCTATCATGGCTAAAAAATGGAACCAGTTTAAAACAAAATATTTTACGCTGAATTTTGGTCTGGCATTCATCCTGGACCATAATATCACTTCACAGGATGATAATAATATTCAGCAGGTGGGTGAAGTAGGTCCGGGTACAGAATTCAGGGGTGAGCGGTTCATGTTATCCGGGAACCTTTTATTCTTCAAACGTCCCTGGCGCTATATGATCAGTGCCAATTTCAATGGATTGGATAATCCACCAGGGGATAAATCATTTAGTTTCATTGATTGGAATTTTGAAATTCCTTTTGGTAAAAAAGGTGGCTGGCTTACCATCGGTAAGCAAAAAGAGGGTGTGGGCCATGAATATGTTGCACCAGGAACCCAGTTGATGTTTATGGAAAGGGGCAGCGGTGTGCCCATGTTTGTCCGCCAGCGGAATATTGGTATCCGATATTCTAACAGTATCATGCAACAAAGGGCAACGTTTACTGTTGGCATATTCAATAATTATTGGGAAACCGACAAGTCGTTTTCCGAAAATGGTACACAGTTTGTCTTCCGTGCAACCGGACTTCCTCAATATGAATCTGATCGAGATTTATTGCATCTGGCTTTTGGGTACAGGCATTCAGGTGCTTCTGATGGTAAACTGAGTTATAAAGCGAAACCGGAAGTAAATACTGCACCAAGTTATATTAACACCGGATCTTTTGATGCCAATGTATCCAATACCATCATGCTGGAATTGATCAAAGTACATGGGCCGGTGAGTTTGATCGGCGAGTATGTAAACAATTTTGTAAGCAGTAGTACTGTTGGTACACCTTCATTCAATTACTGGCAGGTTGGTGGCAGTTGGTTTATTACCGGAGAAAACAGAAAATACAATAAGAATAATGGTAACCTCGGTAAGCTGGTTCCCAATAAAGTTTTCACGTTCAAAAAAGGCCGAGGACCGGGAGCATTTGAATTAGGCGCCAGGTATACTCATTCGGATCTCAATTCTGCTGCTATCATGGGTGGTATGTTTGGGCGGTTCACTGCTGCTGCCAGCTGGTATCCCAATGCCAGTTTTCGCTTCTCCATCAACTATGGACATGGTACACTCAATAAAGATGACCTGAAAGGCAAGGCCAATTTCTGGCAGTTCAGGGCGCAGTTTGAATTGTAATCATCTTCCTTCGCCAGCATTTCTTCGTTTCTCAAATGTTTACAATATAATCAGGTAGTTTTTTTGGGCGCCATGGTTCGTGTCTTCACGAACCATCATCGAAATGTCGTTTTCCGGTTCGTGCGGACACGAACCGGGGCTTCGAACTGTAATCATCTTCCTTCGCCAGCATTTCCTCGTTTCTTAGCGGTGAATGAATTTTTGCCTTATATTCATTTCACAAACAACTTAATGCATGAGAAACCTGATCCTTATTTCAATTGTATTTTTTGCCTTTTCATCCACACATGCCCAGAAAAAAAAGGATATTGTTAAGGAAAATAATACCCTTCAACCTGATTCCGTTTATTCATCCATAAAATGGCGAAACATTGGCCCGTTCCGCGGTGGCAGGTCCAATGCGGTTGCAGGAGTGCCGGGAAATGATCAGTTATATTATGTTGGATATACCGGAGGTGGTGTTTGGAAAACAGAAGATGCCGGGCTTAACTGGCGCAATATTTCCGATGGATTTTTTACCACCAGTTCTATAGGTGATATTGCTGTTGCTCCTTCTGACCCAAACGTCATCTATGTAGGTACGGGTGAACATGCAGTAAGGGGTGTAATGACTTCTTATGGTGATGGCGTATATAAATCAACCGATGCGGGTAAAACCTGGAATAAGATAGGTCTCGAAAAAACAAGGCATATTGCAGACGTGGTGGTACATCCACAGAACCCTGACCTGGTTTATGTGGCTGCTCAGGGAACCGTACATGGGCCCAATGCCGACCGCGGAATATTCAGGTCTACAGACGGTGGCACTAGCTGGAAAAAGATATTATACATCAATGATAGTACAGGCATTTCATCACTCAGTATGGACCTTACCAATCCCCGTGTGTTATATGCAGCATCCTGGGAGCATCGCAGGTATCCATGGACGGTAGTAAGTGGCGGCCCGGGATCAGCCATCTGGAAATCCACCGATGGGGGAGATACCTGGAAAAAACTATCTGAAGGACTTCCTGCAAATATGGGAAAGGTTGGCGTTTCTGTTTCGAAAGCAAACCCTAACCGGGTTTTTGCAATCGTTGAAACCGAAAAATCAAAATCAGGTTTATATCGTTCTGATGATGCGGGTAAAACATGGAGCCTTTTATCCAATAACCAGGATATTTGTTCGCGTTCCTGGTATTATATGGAAGTACTGGCCGATCCGGTGAACGAAAATATTGTTTATGTGATGAATGCTCCGCTCATGAGATCTATCGATGGAGGTAAAACTTTCAGCAGTATAAAAGTAGGACACGGAGATACTCATGACCTGTGGATAAACCCATCCTCCCATTCAAACCTGATTTTAGGTGACGATGGCGGGGCAGAAATTTCCTTTAATGCAGGGAAAACCTGGTCATCCCTGATGAACCAGCCAACAGCACAATTCTACCGGGTGAATGTTGACAATACTTTCCCTTATAAAGTGTACGGCGGGCAGCAGGATAATAGTTCAGTAATTACTGCCAGCAGAAATAATATGCCCGGTTTAACCGAACGCGACTGGACCTTTGGTGCCGGATGCGAATCGGCATACCTGGCTTTTGACCCGGAGAACCCGACGCTTGTTTATGGCGGTTGTTACCAGGGATATATCGAAGTGCTCAACATGCAGACAAAAGAAAGCAAGGATATCCAGGCATATCCTTCGCTTAACCTGGCCATTGAGCCCAAGGAAATGAAATACCGCTTCAACTGGAATGCACCAATACTTGTTTCGCCGCATGATGCTAAAACTATTTATCACGGTGCAAACGTATTATTGAAAACCACCGATGGTGGCATGAGCTGGCAGGCTATCAGCCCTGATCTTACACGCAATGAAAAAAATAAACAGGGCCCCGGCGGCGGACCTATGACCAATGAAGGTGCCGGAGGAGAAAATTACAATACCATTTACTATGTAATTGAATCGGCCCTGGAAAAAGGGGTTATCTGGACGGGAAGCGATTGCGGGTTGATATATATAACAATGGATGGCGGACAAAACTGGAAAAATATAACACCGGCCGGATTGCCCGAATGTTTGATCAATTCCATTGAATTATCTCCTCATGAGAAAGGCACAGCTTATATCAGCGGTACAAGATATAAGCTCAACGACTATGCTTCATATACGTACAAGACCACTGATTATGGGAAAAGCTGGGTTAAAATTACCGAAGGTATTCAGCCAGATGATTTCATTCGAGTCATCCGCGAGGATAGAAAAATAAAAGGATTATTATACGCAGGTGCAGAAAGGGGTTTCTATATTTCCATGAACGGAGGATCAAGTTGGCTGAAAATGCAATTGAACCTGCCCGTTGTTCCGGTTACAGACCTTGCCATTCGCGATAATGACCTTGTTGCATCAACTGCAGGCCGGGCTTTCTGGATACTGGATGACCTGGGAGCTATCCAGCAATCAGCACCGGTGATGACTTTCAGTACATTGAAATTGTTTTCACCCAAACCTGCCTATAAATTTGGCGGTGGTTCAGGGCTGGCTGGTTTAAGTATGGGTGCAGGTGTTGGACAGAATGCCCCGGAAGGGGTGATACTGGATTATACCCTGCCAGAACTATCAGAGAAGGATACCCTAAAATTGGACATCCTTGATGCTTCCGGGAAAGTAATCCGTTCTTATACTTCACAAAAAGATCCAGGCTTTAAACCTTATCCGGGTGGTCCTCCTCCCGCAGCAGTTTTACCTGCCAAAAAAGGGATGAATCGTTTTCTGTGGGATTTCAGGGGCAATAGCATTACTCCCGATATACCCGGTGCTTTTGTGTGGGGGGATTACAGGGGGAACAAATTCCCTCCCGGAGAATACAAGGCAAGACTTTATGTAAATAACCAGGAAGCCGGTACTTCTTTTACTGTTTTACAGGATCCTAATCTTAAAGTTAGCCAGGCAGACTGGAAAACACAGCAGGAAACACTTACGCATATAAATACAAAGATCAGTGAAATCCATACTTCGGTTAATGATCTGCGTAAGGTTTCCAGTCAGTTGGATCATATTGAAACAGTGTTGAAAGATGCACCTGGATCAAAGGAGGTACTGGAAGCTGGTCAATCGCTGAATAAGAAAATCAAAGACTGGGAATCTTCTGTAGTGGAAACACGCATTCAGAATGGCCAGGATGTGATTAACTGGCCGAGTAAGCTGAATGCAGAATACTTCAACCTGCGCGGCCTCGCAGACAGTCATGACCCCCGGATCACACAGGGTATGAAGCAAAGATTATCTGACCTGGATGCACAATGGGCTCAGCGCAAAGCGGAACTGTCTGATATTCAAAAATCGATTGATGCCTATAATACATTATATAAAAACGGCAATTTTCCTGCTTTACGTTATAATTAAAATGTTTTTTAGCGCGTAAGCTTATTAAATAATGAAATAAAATGATTTCATACTGGTTGTTTTTATTAATGACCATTTTTTCTGTGAAGGCATTTCTGCATACCGATATGCCTTCACTTCAAACTTATGTATTGTCAGGTTCCGCACAGGGAACAACCTATGAGATAAAATATCGCGCCAGCGAAAATGTACTGACTGAAGCAGAACTGAAAGCATTATTCATAAAAGTTGATCAATCACTTTCGCTCTATAATCCGGAATCCCTCATCAGTGTTTTTAATAGATCGGAAAAAGAAATAACATGCGACCAGTATTTATTGCCGGTGATTCAAAAATCACTTGATGTCTGCAGGCAAAGCGGTGGTGCTTTTGATATAACTGTAAAGCCATTAGTTGATTTATGGGGTTTTGGCCC
>JAHEEX010000183.1:6621-7747 GCA_024640465.1 Sphingobacteriales bacterium
CCCGATGGGAAAAAGAATATTCCATCCGAAGCAGATATTAGAAATACATTATCGTATATCGGTTGCAGTAAGGTATTTTTGACCGGATCAAAACTGGTTAAAGAAAGCAAGCAGGTACAGATTGATTGTAACGGGATTGCACAAGGCTACACGGTAGACCTTTTATCTCAGTTGATTGAATCAAAAGGCATAACCCATTATATGGTTGAATTGGGTGGTGAAGTAAGGGTATTGGGACTGAATGATAAAGAGCTGCCATGGTCAATTGGCATAGAATCATCTGAAATAAACGATATGGGAAACCATCCTGTTACAGTTATCATCAGGCCGGAGAAAGGTGCTGTTACTACGTCCGGGAGTTACAGGAATTATTTTGGAAAAGGCGAAAAAAAATATAGTCATATCATTAACCCTGCAACAGGCCATCCCATCAGCAATGGAATGGTTTCTGCCACGGTGGTGGCTCCGGATGCCATTACTGCCGATGCATTAGACAATGTGTGCATGGTGCTTGGAGCAGATGCTTCTATAAAATTTCTGCAAAAGTTTGCTAACGTAGAAGCATACCTTGTTTATCAAAAGCCTGATGGAAAATTAGTGGATACGGCAACACGGGGATTCAGACGGTTTACAGGTCTTTAATTATTCTGGAGATTTTCTTTGCGTACATTGCTTGAAATAGATTTTGATGAGACATATCGCGGTTTTTGTAAATCCACTTGCAGGAAAAGGCAAACCACTCAAATTGCTGCCTTCATTATTGGCCGCAATAGTGAAAAATGGATTTTCTTATGAAGTAATAACGGATCAGTTTCCCGATAATCTTCATGCTTTTTCCAATATTATCATTGTAGGAGGAGATGGCAGCATCAATTTTATTATAAACCGATATCCGGATATATCAATCCCTATCGGTATTATACCGGCCGGTTCCGGGAATGACCTGGCATATACATTATTTCCTGGCAGCGATCTGCAGGACCAGATAGAAAACGCACTGCATGGGCAAACACGATATATTGATGCCGGTATTTGTAATGGCCGGATATTTTTGAATTGCCTCGGTGTGGGCTTCGATGGTGAAGTAGCGAAGGAAGTGAATAACGTAAAATGGCTTTCGGGTAAA
>JAHEEX010000184.1 GCA_024640465.1 Sphingobacteriales bacterium
TTGGCGCAATTTATTAATATCAGCAGCTGTAATTGTTACTGTAGACATTGTTAACTCCGGCCTTTACAGGTATGCATACCTGAAAGGCACTATTTTTAACGTTAATATTTCGTTTCATTTTTCACTGTCTCCGGGGAAAGTTTTACAGGATTCCCACTGATACAGTTATTTCTTCTGAGCTGGCTTACGTCCGCCACCGCCCGGGCCGGCAATGCGGCGCTTTGGCTGAGGCTTACCCCTGCGGGCACCGCTCTTATCTTCATCTTCGTCCATGGCAAACTTTGGTGACCTTTCGCTGCCGTCATCAACATCTTCGCTCTCATCTGTTTTCTCAGCCTGCCTTTCAGCCAAACCTTCTGCAATGGCTGCAGTGATATAGTTGGCGATGATGGCAATAGACTTGGTAGCATCATCATTGGCAGGAACTGGGAAATCAACTTTATTAGGATCGCAGTTTGTATCAACCATACCAAAGGTTGCAATACCCAGGCGCTTAGCTTCTGCAAGCGCAATATGCTCATGTCCGATATCGATGATGAACAAAGCAGCAGGCACACGACCCAGTTGGGCGATACCACCTAATACTTTTTCCATTTTGTCTTTATCACGAGCCAACTGAAGACGCTCTTTCTTGGTGATATTATCAAAGCTTCCGTCGGAGAGCATTTTTTCGATGCTTTGCATCTTCTTTACACTCTTGCGAACTGTATTGAAGTTGGTAAGCATACCACCCAACCAACGTTCAGTTACATAAGGCATGTTGATCCGTTGTGCGCACTCGGTTACAATTTCCTTAGCCTGTTTCTTGGTACCCACGAACATGATCTTCTTACCGCTCTTGGCGATGCTCTTCAGCGCTGATGCAGTTTCCTGCAGGCACTCAACAGTTTTGTTCAGATCAATGATATGGATGCCTTTTTTCTCGGCATAGATATAAGGCAGCATTTTCGGATTCCACTTCTTACGCAGGTGGCCAAAATGTACACCCGCTTCCAATAACTGCTGTTGTAATGAAGTGTTATTTTCCATTGTATAGTTTGTATAAAAATTTGAATAATGAATACAATCTGTGATTCCTGTTTAGGATATTTATTCTTTCCCTGAATATTGAACAGATGAATACTGGTACAATATCCCTGATCAGAACATAGTCCTTAACGTTTACTGAACTGGTAGCTCCTACGGGCTTTCTTTTTACCAAATTTCTTCCTTTCCACACCCCTTGGATCACGATGAAGTAAACCAGCTGCTTTCAAAGCGGGTCTCCATTCAGGATTCACGGTAATGAGTACACGGGCAATACCCAGTTTGGCTGCTTCTGCCTGGCCTTTCTTACCACCACCGGCTGCATTGATCTGAATATCAAATTTGCCAACACCGTCAATAGTTGCTAAAGGAAGTTCTACCTGGTTCTGCAGGTATACCTGTGGGAAATATGCTTTATAATCCAGTTCGTTCACGGTTATTTTGCCATCACCTTTACTCAGGAACACCCTTGTAACGGCTTCTTTACGACGACCGACCGCGTTTTTTTGTTTTTCCATTTATTGATTTTTTGGAATCGTTTTTAAATCAGAATTTAAATTCTACAGGTTGCTGTGCTCCATGGGGATGTTCTGCCCCTGCATACACAAATAGTTTCTTATACATCTGGCGACCCAGGCGATTTTTGGGCAACATACCTTTAATGGCACGCTCCATAATCACTTCCGGACGACGCTTGATCAGATCCCTTGCGATCTCGATCTTCTGGCCACCAGGATAACCAGAAACTGTCTGGTATTCTTTCTCGTCCATCTTATTACCTGTGAACTTAACCTTGTCGGCATTAATGATAATAACAAAATCTCCGCAATCAACATGGGGCGTGTAATAAGCTTTGTTCTTGCCGCGTAAAACCGAGGCAATCTTGCTACTGATACGTCCCACAGTTTGATTGGTCCCGTCAACAACGTACCATTTACGCTGTACGGAAGCTGCATTTGCATGCTTTGTGGTAAAATGTAATTTACTCATACTCAAAATTTTTCCGGACTCCTGTCCTTCGGTTAAAAAATACCACCGCCATCCCGGTAGCACCCCAGCATGTTTTTACTGTTTTGGGAGCGCAAAGGTAGGTGGATTCAGTATAACTAACCAAGAAAAAGGGATCTTTTTTTACAGACAGGCTTGTAACTAATTGATAATCAATAAATATTTTGACAAGTTTTTTTAGTGATCATCAAAAATCAGTAATTAAACCTGTCATAGACCAATTTTAACCGCTATGAAACAAAGGACGCAAAGCTGTTAGCCGTTGTATGATTTTTTTCTGCCGATCCCTTAATTCGAATTAATTTGCAACAGTATGATTATGATGAACCGGAAAGCATTAGTCCCTCTTTTATTATTACTTATTGCAGGTATCGTTATTTTCCTGGCCTTTCAGCCAGTTAAAGACAAATATGGCGTTGAAGCAAATTACCAGGCGCTTAAAGCGGCTGAACACCTGTCTGATCCCAAAAAAGTAGCCAAATGGATGCTGCCTTTCTCAACAGCTACTCCGGCGGATCTAACATTCACCCCGCAGTCCATTATTTATGGCACAGATACACTGGAGATCAAACAGCAATCCGCTATTGATATTAAATACCTGAAGAAAAAAGGTTCTGCTTCATTGCCGTTTCTAATTACCGCTGAACCTCCCGTTGATCAACCAAGCCATACTATTTTCAAACTGGCATATATATCTACCAGATGGAATACCTTAAAAGGGGGTTCACAAATTGAGAAAGAAGCAAAGCAAAGCCTGGATAGCCTCAAAAAATATTTTACAGACCCGGTCAGGTTATATGGCTACGATGTCAAACGCATAACGGTTACGGATACTACTTTTCTTTTTGCCAGCCGAACCATCGCGGCAGATAAATTTGCGGAAGAATCAAAAGCGCTGTTTGACTTTCTGATTAGTGAATCAAAAAAGAGGGATGTAGTTTATACCGGGGTAAGGATCTTCCACATGGAAGATGACGGCAATAATACCCGTAAAATTTTTGCAGGCATCAGCATTAACCGTTCTCTTAAAACCAGGAACGATGATCCGGTGAATTTTAAAATGATGCCTTACGGGAAAAACCTGCTGGCGGTAGATTACGAAGGTCCTTATTACAACGTAAAGAAAATTAATGAAGCCATCGAAGAATACCGCACAGATAATAAGCTGGTGAGTATGGCAATACCCTTTCATAAATACCTGAGCGAAGGATATGGATTTACCGATTCACAGGTGGTGAAACTGCGGGTTTGTTACCCCGTATATTGATGATCATCGCACTATCATTGTTTCTGGCTATAACCCAGGCCGGACTTCCACCTAAGTTCAACTGACTGATCTTCCTGATTTCCCCTTTGATGATGATCCCAGGCAAAGGCATTGGCTCAATTTTACCATTACCACGGTTCAGCAGTAGTGTTCCAAAATCGGCATCACTTCTGCCGAGTTGGATATTATTGCCATAAAAATTGCCGCCTATAAATAAGTCTTTCATTCCATCACCGTTATAATCCAAAACAACAGCAGTTCTAAATGGTGCATACTGAGCAGCAGCCGGCAAAGGCTGCATGTCAAACTTACCCTTCCCGTCATTTATAAATAATGCATTTGAAAATTGATCCGCACTTAAAACCTGGGCAGTATTTAATTTCTCTTTGTCAAATATTTCACTCATCGAAGCTTTGGCGAAATCTGCAGCATAGAGAAATTTCTTTTTCAAAGAAGGCATTTGTTTTTCCAGTTCGGCTTTATTGGCAAAAGGAATTTCCATTCCGTTAAGATAATAGGTTAACACCTGGTCTCGTGTACCATTGCCGTCAAAGTCGTTTAGATACAATCTTACCGGTTCATTTCGTGAGGCCTTTAAGCGGCTGTTCTCACCGAGGTTACCTGCTATGAAATCCAAATCCCCATCATTATCTACATCGAAGGTCCCTATAAAATTCCACCAGCCTTTTGCCGCGGATAAAGTCTTCTTAACATATCCGGATTGTTCGTTTGAAAAGGCGATAATTCCTCCCCACTCCAAAGCTAAAACCAGGTCTTCATCCTTGTCTCCATCAATATCCGCCAGTTCAGCATCTTTTACCATTCCCACCTGTGCCAGTCCTGGTGCAAGCTTATTGGCCATATCAATGAATTTACCTTTGCCATCATTCACCAATATATAAGACCGTGGAATAGCTCCATAAGCAAAAGGTACAGCGCGGCCCCCCAGGAAAAAATCAATAAGACCATCCTTATTGAAATCATGCGCAACAATGGTTGAAGCCGTTATGTCAATATCGCTGAAGGCATTGGTCCTGACGAGTTTTTTACCACCTTCATTAATATACAACCGGGGCAGTAAGTGCTCATCTTTTCCATAATATTCATTTCCTCCACTTGCGACAGCTAAATCGGGATACCCGTCCCTGTTAACATCCGCCCAAACAGCATCAACATCTTCATAAACACTATCGGCATCAAGCGCTGATTGTGTTGAACGAATGAATCTGCCATTTTCAGTTTGAATAAATAAAGTGCTTTTAAATCCTTTTGCTGCACCCAGAAAAATATCTTCCCTGCCATCTTTATTCATGTCCCCTACAGCCATCGCAGGGCCTTCCGTAGAAACCATGAAAGGGATCAGGGGCTCCCGGTTGAATTCCACAAAATCATTCTCGTTGTGCTTATAATCAAGCCCGGTGGTCTTTGTAATATCCATAAAAGACGGACCGGTGGGAATAATCTGCAAACGACTATAATCAAAAGCAGGTAGCCCATCACGATAGTTAACAACATAATGGTTAGTTCCCGGCTTGATTTGTATTTTTTCAAACCCACTGCCTGGCCAGATGATCAATACCGAATCAACTGCAATTGAATCAATACCTATCTGCAGGGGCACTTCCATGGACGACTGAAAACCCCGTACCGGATATTTTTCATACGTAAGGATATTCTTTCCCTGGTATAAAACAACCCTCGAACCTATCGCCCTGGGATTGCCGGCCGATCCTTTTAAATCAAATTGGATAAAATGGCTATTATTCGCATTATTCCTGTAGATCATTGCCTGGTCATCAATATTATTGACCACTATATCGAGGTCTCCATCATTGTCCAGGTCTGCATAAACGGCCCCGTTTGAATAAGTCTCCAGATCGTTCCCAATTGATCCTTTGGCATCGCTGAACCGTGCATCACCTTTGTTGATATAAAATTTATTGTTGAGCTTGATCTGAGGAAACTTATCAATAAAAGCAAGATCATCGGCCCCCATCTTATTTGAACGGATCCGCGACTGAATGGCTTCACCTGAAATATAATTAACATAATCAATATCATTGAGGCGCTTGGGGATGCCGTTCGAAATAAACAGGTCTTTCTTTCCGTCATTATCAAAGTCCATCCATAATGGCGACCATGACCAGTCTGTTGCCGCAACGCCTGAATACAATCCAATTTCACTGAACATTCCATTCTTTCGGTTTAATTGAAGGTTGTTCCTGGTGTACTGATAATTATAACCATATTGAATTTTCATCCGGAAGAGATTGTATTCATCCTCGCCCAGGGAGCGACGAAGTATGTTTGGATCTTCCGGTAGCATATCGAGTGTAATGATTTCAGGATAAGCATCGTTATTTATATCCGCCACATCCACCCCCATGGAAAACTGGCTGGTATGCATCAGGCTATTGGAGGATTCATCAATGAACCGGCCATTCTTTTGGTTGATATACAAATAATCATTCTCATGAAAATCATTAGCGATATATAGATCCGGATAACCATCCAGGTTGATATCTGATACGCAAATACCCAAACCGTATCCGATGACAGAACTGTTTATTCCTGCAAAACTGGATACATCAGTAAACTTTCCTTTATCATTACGGTACATCCTGTCGCCTGAAAGAGAATCAACTTTATCCTTGTAATAGTTTCTTTCGTTGAAAGTACTGTTATACCTGAGTGAATGATTGAGCAGGTACATATCCAGGTCGCCATCAAGATCATAATCAAAGAATGCTGCCTGTGTGCTGAAACCGGAAAAATCCAGTCCATACTCCATTGATCTTTCCTCGTATGCAGGAATACTGTCTTTCCCGATTCCGGAACATATCAGGAGTAAATTGTGTCCCTTTAAAGATGCATAATTGCCCACGCGGCACACATAAATGTCCAGTAAGCCATCGTTATTGATATCAACAACAGAAACACCGGTCGACCAACCTTTATCATCAGGTATGCCTGACTGTTGGGTTACATCCTTGAATTGCAGTTGGCCTTTATTGAGATATAGTTTATTGGAAACCTGGTTGCCTGCAAAAAATAAGTCAATACGGCCATCGTTATTAAAATCCCCGGCTCCTACTCCTGCGCCATTGTAGAAGTACATGTACTTGAGCATATTCAGTTCCGGGAGAGGTGTAAGCTTATTATTGAAATCAATGCCGGTCTGTGCAGCCGGGATTACATCAAATAAAGTTTTATGTTCTTCCTTGTTTCGGCAAGCGATACAAAAAAGCAACACTGCCAGGAAAAAAAATAACTGGTATCGTATTACTGGTTGATTCAAGAAAAATTATTTAAGTATAATTCAGGCCACAGAGAGCCACAGAGAAAAAAATTGAGGGCCACCGAGAAATACATCTCTGTGGTTCTCCATTCCCCTCTGTGGCTCTCTGTGGCCAAACATTGTACATTGTAACTTTTTACCATTCCGTTTAATGGCTCTTAATACTATACATAACCGGCACATCATTATTCCGTAAAAAGATAAATTGCTGATTGCCCTGCACCTTAATGGGTATGATATGTTTTACGGCACCAGTGAGGTCAACACCACTTTTCTCCGGAGTTAAACAATCCCAATTTCGATTACCCTTATTCAATAATACCTGACCAAAGCTTCCATCCACACGCGAAAACTGCGGCAGCCAGTCGAGCAGGTTCCCACCAATCATAAGATCCGGTTTACCATCTTTATTTACATCAGCAACCTGTATGGCATTGGCGGAAGATAGCTGAACCGGGTAAGGCAGAATACTGATGGTGAATTTTCCACTTCCTTCATTCCATGCAATACATGACTTGGTAAAATTTACCTCTTTTACCGTACTTGTTTTGATCAGGGTTTCATCAAAAAGTTCCTGGATTGATCTATTGGCATATTCGCCATGACGGAGGTTTTGTTTCTTAAGTGTAGGTATCTGGTCAGTCAGGTCTCGTTTCAGGAATACAGGAACATCTTTACCTTTTACTGTTCGCGTTATTATTTTCTCTGGCAGCATGCTTTTACTGAAGGCATTTATCCACAACTTTACAGGTGTCTTTTCATCCGGCCTGAGGTAAAAGTTTTGACCCAGGTTTCCGAGTATCAGGTCCTCATCTCCGTCGCCATCCAGGTCTGCTGCGGCAATGCTTTGCCACCAACCGTACATAGCAGTTAGATTGGTTTTAAGTTCTGAAAACTTATTGCCAATAAACTTAAACGTGCGAGGCGCCATCCAGTCGCCTACAACAATCAGTTCTTTTTGCGGATCATTGTCCATATTCATCCATACAGCGCCAGTGATCATCCCGGCTTCAGTAAGTGGTCCGGCTTGCGCTTCGGGCAATATCGTGAAAACACCTTTTCCATTATTGATATAACAAACTGATTTTGGTGTTACGCCATAATTGGAAGGCATGGAACGGGAAGCGGCAAAGAG
>JAHEEX010000321.1 GCA_024640465.1 Sphingobacteriales bacterium
GGGGCTATGATCCACTCAACTATAACACACCGGAAGGTTCTTATTCCACTAATCCCAAAGACGGAGTTACAAGAATAAGGGAATTCAAGGAGCTGATCAAAACAATGCATGCCAACGGACTTCGGGTAGTCATGGACGTTGTATATAATCACACAATGTTTTCTGAAACTTCCTGGTTCAACCAGCTTGCCCCTGGTTATTATTACCGGCAAAAGCCAGATGGTTCATTTTCTGATGCAACAGCATGTGGAAACGAAACGGCAAGCGAAAGGCCCATGATGCGCAAGTTTATACTGGAATCAGTTAAATACTGGGTAAATGAATTTCATGTGGATGGGTTTCGTTTCGACCTGATGGGGGTGCATGATATTGAAACAATGAACCTTATTTCACGGGAACTGCATGCCCTTAAGCCAGACATAATATTATACGGAGAGGGATGGACTGCAGGAAGCTCGCCTTTGCCGGATACCCTAAGGGCTCTGAAAAAAAATGCACACCTGCTGGATCGCATCGCTGTATTCAGTGATGATATACGTGATGGTATAAAAGGGAGTGTATTTGTACATAATGAAAAAGGCTTCGCATCAGGGAAAACGAAGTTGGAAGAAACGATAAAGTTTGGCATAACAGCTGCGGTAAAACATCCCCAGGTGGATTACAGCCAGATTAATTATTCAAAAGCGCCATATGCGGCAGAACCTTATCAGGTGGTGAGTTATTGCGAATGCCACGACAACCATGTGCTATGGGATAAACTGGCAATCTCTTCACCGGAAGCAACAAAGGAGCAGCGTACAGAGATGCATAAACTGGCGCTTACCATAGTCCTGACTTCGCAGGGTATTTCATTCCTGCATGCCGGAACTGAATTTCTGCGCACCAAAAACGGGGTTGAGAATTCTTTTAATTCGGGTGATTCCATAAATGCCATCAACTGGAACCTGAAAACGGAAAATAAAGCAGTCTTTGATTATATACAATCACTTATAAAAATGCGGAGGGCACATCCTGCCTTCAGAATGACCAGTGCAGAAACTATTTCCAGGAATATTTTTTTCCAGGAGAAGCTTCCGCCTCAGGTGGTGGCTTATACCATCAACGGAAATGCTGTAAAAGATCCCTGGAAGAAAATCTATGTAGCGTACAATGGAAGTAGTAAAACAGTAACTTTAAAAGCACCTGCAGGGAAATGGAAAGTTTTTCTGAAAGATAGTATTGCCCCGGGAAAATCAACTGATATTACAGGTAATATTACCTTGTCAGCCTCATCAGCATTGATTTTCTATCAAAACTAAAATGAATCAAATACATTAACCGCAAAGAACTCAATAGCGCCTTCGCGGTTAATGTATTTCGTTATGTCGCAGTTTTTACATATCTTTGCATTCTTATATGTTATTGCTCCACTGATTTGTTTTGTTTTCTCCCATTCAAATGTTGTGCAGGTTTAACGTAAGGCGGGTAATGTATCGTCGCTTTGATGGATAGCCTTACCACATTTTTTAACCTAAATTTTTATCGTGTCATTTAACCAATTACAGCTCATAGAGCCTGTTCTGCGCGCGTTAAGCCAGGAAGGCTATACTACGCCAACGCCTATCCAGGAACAATCGATTCCTGTTGTTTTACAACATCGCGACCTCCTGGGTTGTGCGCAAACGGGTACCGGAAAGACGGCCGCATTTGCCATTCCCATCCTTCAACTGATGACCGAGCAGCAAACTGTTCATCATGGTCGCAGGCCTGTTAAAACCCTTATTTTGACCCCAACCCGTGAACTGGCCATACAGATCGAAGAAAGTTTTAAAGCTTATGGACGCTTTCTTGACCTGAAAAGCCTCGTTATATTTGGCGGCGTTTCACAGGTTAACCAGGTGCATGCACTGCATCGCGGAGTAGATATCCTGGTTGCAACACCCGGACGTTTGATAGACCTCATTAACCAAAATCATATTTCGTTACGGGAAATTAAGTTCTTCGTTTTAGATGAAGCGGACCGTATGCTGGATATGGGATTTGTGCATGATGTAAAAAGGATCATTGCTAAGCTTCCTGCAAAAAGACAGACCTTATTTTTCTCGGCAACCATGCCTCCGGAAATTCAATCATTAGCAAACGTTTTACTTACCAATCCATTTAAAGTAGAAGTTACTCCGGTTTCTTCAACAGCAGAGACTGTAAAGCAGGACCTGTATTATGTGGAAAAGAAAAGTAAAATTGCATTGCTCACCCATATACTGGGAGATCAGTCTATAAAATCGCTACTGGTTTTTTCCCGTACAAAACATGGTGCCGATCGTATTTCAAAAGAACTTTCTAAAGTGGGCATTCGTTCAGAAGCCATTCATGGAAATAAATCTCAGAATGCACGTCAGCTGGCTTTGAATAATTTCAAAACCCGCAAAACACGTGTCTTGGTTGCAACAGATATTGCAGCCCGTGGTATCGATATAGATGATCTTGGACATGTGATTAATTTTGATTTGCCCAATGTTCCTGAAACCTATGTACACCGGATTGGCCGTACTGGCAGGGCAGGCGCAAACGGACAAGCATTTTCTTTCTGTGATGCAGAAGAAAAAGAATTCCTGAGAGATATACAGAAGCTCATTGGAAAGAAAATTCCGGTTGTAGCTGATCATCCATTTGTTACAAACCCTTATGCACAACCCGAACAGCGGACATCAGAAAAACCGGTACTACAAAAAAGGTTTTCACAGACTGCTCCGCAGAGAGAAACCAGGTTTACACACCGGGCGCTGAAGACAAGCAAGGCCATGTAATAAAATCGAAAGTGAAAAATCGAAAATCGAAAATTCAAATCTGAAATAGTTGAAGGAAGAAGAGGCTTATGGGCCTCTTTTTT
>JAHEEX010000033.1 GCA_024640465.1 Sphingobacteriales bacterium
AATTTTCCTGGGGCGGTGGAATGGAACATCAGACCAACTCTTTCATGTATAATGTATCAGAAAATACCGTGGTTCATGAAGCGGCCCATCAATGGTTTGGTGATAAAATTACTTGTGGGAGCTGGCGGGATATCTGGCTAAATGAAGGATTCGCTGTTTTTATGACCAATTACAGTATTGAAAGATACTATTCTGAAGCACAGTTATTGGCAACATTAAGGTCTCAGTTAAATTCTGTTGTGTCTGCTCCTGACGGATCTGTATACGTTGATGATACAACCAGTGCGGGAAGGATTTTCAGCGGCAGGTTAACGTATAATAAAGGGGGCTGGCTGGTTCGCATGTTACGATGGAAACTTGGAGACAGCGCTTTCTTCAAAGGAATTCGAAGTTATTTAAAAGACCCTTCTGTTATATATGGATATGCTGTTAGCGCCGACCTTCAAAGAAACCTGGAGATATCAAGTGGCATTGACCTGTCAGAATTTTTTGCCGACTGGCTTTACGGTGAGGGATACCCGAGTTACCAGTTGAACTGGTCTGTTATCGGGAATGGATGGATCCAGTCGAATCTTAGTCAAACAACATCCCACCCATCAGTTGATTTTTTTGAAATGCCCGTTCCCGTTCGTTTTAAAAATGCAAACCGAGACACAACCATCATCATTGAACATATCAAAAACCAGCAAACCACTTTTCATCAGCTGGGGTTTATACCGGATTCGGCTTTTATTGATCCGCTCCTTAAACTGCTGAGTGCAAAAAATTCAATTACAAAATCAGACCCGCCGCCATCCGATCCAAACAGTGTAACTATTTTTCCCAATCCGGTACAAACACAGTTAACTGTTTACCTGAAAAATTTCCAGACTGGCAACCTTAAGCTGGTATTGTATAATACAAAGGGACAACTGCTCTGGCAAAAGCAAATGAATAATTTTAATGGAAGCGATTTCATTATTATTCCCACATCAAACCTCCCGGGAGGCATGTATTGGCTTAGTATTAGAGACGATAATAACCTGAAACTGGTTAAAAAAGTACTCAAATAAGGATTTCTTTATTTGTTCGGCCTTTTCTTTGCATTTTTGCAAACTAATCCGGAAAAGGACATGGCGGTTACCCGAAAAAAGAAAAAATTATCTCCCGAGCGCAGAATTGTCCTGTCTGTTTTATTCGTACTTACATTATTAACTTTTGGATATTTCATTTTCCAGTGGTGGCAGGAAAAGAGATCCGGATTTGCTCATTACCCTGGATTTGGCATATTGTTACCAACGGGATTTGACATTCATGGTATTGATGTTTCACATCATCAAAGTATGATTAAATGGGAGGCGGTAAAAAGCATGAAGGAGAAATCGGTCATGCTTGGTTTTGCCTTTATGAAAGCAACGGAAGGCTATACCCGCAAAGACAGGCAATTTAGCCGGAATTGGCAAAAAGCCAAAGAAGTGGGAATGCCCAGGGGTGCTTATCATTTCTTTCTGCCTAACAAAAATGGATTAATACAGGCGGAGAATTTCATCAGCGTGGTTAATCTTGAAAAAGGCGATCTGCCCCCGGTGCTGGATATCGAAGAAACATATGGTGTAAAATATACCGACCTAAGGAAAAGAGTCAAGGAGTGGTTATCTGTTATCGAAAATCATTACGGCGTAAAGCCAATAATATATACAAATGCCGATTTCTACACAAATATCCTGGGAAGTGATTTTGATGATTATCCCCTTTGGGTAGCGCATTACCTGCAAAAAAACAAACCACGGATCGAGAGGCCCTGGACTTTCTGGCAATACAGTGAAACAGGTAATGTAAACGGGATATTGTCCAAGGTGGATTTCAATGTTTTCAATGGCGATTCAAGCGACTTTGAAGCATTAAGGATACCTTAAAAACAGTGGGGTTTATACTTTATTATATATTGCAACAAATATCTGCCATGAGTGAGATGGAACCGGAAGTAAGTGAATTCCTTAAGAAAATCGTTTGGTCATTATCTGCCATCATGGTGTGGATGCTGATCAATATACTTTTTGGGATTAAATGGGGGTATGCCCTTTTTGAAAAAGGACATACTCTTGGATCGATCATATTTTATGTCTGGATAGCCATCAGCTTATTTTTTCTGTATAAACTTTATCAAAAATTCTGGGGGGAAAAAACATAGAGAAAGATTAAGGTATAAGTTCTAGCCATTTTGCAGGTTTCCGGTTTGAATCCCGGTCTGACGGTCCTCCGTCTGACCGATGGCTGTTATCGAAAGAAAAACCTTAACCGCAATGAGAATACAATTGGTCAGACCGAGGACGGTCAGACCAGAAAATAAAAATCACTCCATTTTTTTCTTTTTCCGCAGCACCAGGATCATTACCGTTAGCCCGATTCCCAATAATATAAATGGAAGCCAGCTTCCAACGGTATAGCCGATTTTATATGAAGAGCTGTCAGCAATTGCCTGTAATAACATAAATCATTTACTGTTTTGTATCAAGAATAATAGGCGTTCCTCCTTTGGAAGGCATGAGAATTATTTTTGCATTGGCGGAACCTGCCAGTTCTTTCATCGCTTTTATTTGCTCATATTGAAGTTGTCTGTCAGAAAGGCTTTCACTGATAATTCGCTGGTAATCGGAAATACCCTGCGCTTCCACCCGTTTACGTTCTGCTTCCTGTTTTTCCTTTTGCAATACAAACTGCATCTTCTGCGCATCCTGTTCGGCATTTATTTTTTGTTCAATAACAGCCTTAACGGAAGCCGGTAAAGTTATATTTCTCACAAGCAGGTTTTCCAATAAAAGACCCCGTTTTTTAAAATCAGCATCAATGGATTTAAATATCCGGTCCTGGAATTCATCCCGTTTTACAGAGTAAAGCGCTACCGCATCATAGTAAACAGAATTGTCGCGTATACGCGTACGTGTAATTGGACGTACAATTTTATCCTCATAATCGATACCAACTTCCCTTATAAGCCTGGGGGCTTCCTCAGGTACTACACGATAAAGAACAGACAAGTCGATGGTAACTTCAAGACCATCTGCAGTAAGCACCCTTATTGCATCATCACCTGATTTTATACCTTCGTCATGTACGCCACTCATAGTATAATTCAGTGTCCTCACATCAACCTGCCTGACATCAACCAATGGGTTAACAAAGTTCAAACCACTCCTTAATACATCATTCTGCACTTTTCCAAACAGAGACTTCACTCCCACATAACCAGCATCGATCTGCTTTACACAAGCCGTTAAGACGCCAATTGCTATGGCCAGAAATGAAACAATTCTTAATGTCCCGCCAAACTTTTGTAGCGGGCTTTCGCTTTTCGTAACTGATAAGCTTACCAGGAATAAAACAATACCAAGTATTATGAGAATCATAAAAAAACGTTTATATGTAGAGTAAAAGAAATGGACTGAAGTTGCAAGTATGATTAAATAAACTCAACCCCATGAACAGTAATTTGATGGAGCATTTAACTGCTGTGGTCTGAGATGATCACCCATTCTCCCTTAATTTTTTTGAAGATGAGGGTATAATGCCCCCCACATCACCGGCAGATCGTTTTAAAAACCATTTACCAACTACCAAATAATATCCCGGTCCGAGGCCCTTAACATGCAGGATTTCGAATTTGAGTTTCCCCATGCGGGCCGTATCACCATAATTTCTTTTATAGCTGTTCAATGTAGAAGTATAGCCATATGTAACACCACCCTTACCGATATACATAAGGGAATCGTTTTCCCAGTATCCTTTCATAAATGCCTCGAGATCACCGCGATTCCATGCCTGTGTTTGCCTGTCAAGAATTCCCAGTATTGCTTTTTCCTCAGCAGACTGCGTAAAACCTGCTATTGAAAAAAGCATACAAGACAGGCAGATAAAGAAAACTTTTTTCATTTTTTGCTTTTTCCTAAGGTAAGACTGTTTTTAGACAAGGGATTGATATCCGGTAAAGATGTGTGTAATTATATTGTATATAAAAAAAGCCGCCCGGAGGCAGCTTTTTAAAGCGAATTTATCATCTCAGATGAGTAATTTTTTTAAATACGCAGCACCAGCTTCAGCGCTTTTTAACGGAGTGCTGTTAGTATATTTCTCTTGTTCCATGATATAATGTTTCATTCCATTGGCCGCGGCAACATTCAGCACTTTTGAAAAATCAATAGATCCTGCTCCAAGGTCGCAGGAAGCATCTTCATCTTTGGGATCCGCTCCTTTGGTCCTGTCTTTTACATGGCATAGGGAAAACCGGTTTGGATATTTTTTAAACCAGGCCTCCGGATCACCGCCGGCAGTAACCACCCAATAAATATCCATTTCAAAATCAACCAAAGATGGATCGGAATTTGTCATCAGAATATCCTGTGGCATTTGTCCTTCTATCTCTGTGAAAGAATACCCGTGATTATGGTAGGCGAAACGTATCCCGTTTTTCTTACAGACTTCTCCCCTTTTATTGAATGTTTCCGCAAATTTTTTATAGTCGTCCGCCTTTTTCTGCGGACCGATCCATGGAGAGATCAGGTACTTCATGCCAATCTCACCAGCCTGTGCTGCTTTCTTTTCGAAATCTTTATTGATATCACAATGGCTGGAAACCATTACCAGTCCAAGTTCATCCATATACTTTTTGAATTCAGTATGTCCCATGCCCCAGAACATACCCTTGTCGCCTTCATATCCCTCAATTTCTTTATAACCAAACCCGGCAACCTGCTTTAAAATTCCTTTTGGGTCCTTGGGCAGATCATCCCTTAATGTATACAATTGTAATCCAAATGAAGCTAGGGCAACACCCGCAGCTGCAGGTATGATGGCTGAACTATCCACCGGTGGCGTAGTTACAGCTTCCTTATTCCCGGCAGATTTACAAGCCACTCCGGTCAAGGCAAGTCCTGAGGCCAGAAATCCCGCTGAACGTAAAAAATTTCTTCTGTTTAAGGTCATTCTTTGCCTTTTTTGTATTTTATTTTCGACTTTCGATTTTCAATTTTCGATTTCTACTAAGTGGCCCAGGCTTTATCACCTTTCTTATAAGGAATGCATCCCTCGTACTTACCAGGCACAGCTATATAACGTAACGCTTGCGTAGCACCAATTTCGGAAGAAAAATAGCCCAGGAGGGTCAATTGTTTCATCAGGGAGAAATAGTGGTTGGGGTCTGTTTCTTTCTTATTGGCATTATAATCTTTCTGCTCTTTATCCAGCGCAGTAAGTACTTCTTTGCGATGCTCAGGGCTGGCTTTCATAAAACCATGACCATGCATTTTCTCACAGGCGGCATCAATAGCGGCTATTCCATCGATGAATATTTTCTGGTCTTTTTCGTCATAACAGTCGGTTACCATGGTGTTCATAAATGCACCTACTTTGGCAGCCTTTGCTCCAGGTGTATTTGTGGTAGGAATGATGGTTTCTGCTACTTCGTCCAGAAAACTGATATTTTCAGCAGAAAAAGGAAGGCCGATGGCCATTTTCTTGTCTCCTGGCTTGCACCCTTCCAGGAATACGGACCCGCCGACAACAGTGCCTCCCAGTAAAAGAGCCACCCGGCTTAATGCATCACGTCTGTTCATGTATAAATATTTAGGAAACTAAATGTACAAAAAGATAGATAAATAATGATACCGGCTATGGAATTACATAACAGGTGTTCTTTTACTAAGGCGAACCTGGCCTAAAGGTTCCCTTTCTTCAACTCCCTTACAGCATAATCTGCTGCCCTGGCAGTCAGGGCCATATATGTTATTGATGGGTTCTGGTTAGCCGACGAGGTCATGCAGGAGCCATCTGTAACAAATACATTTTTCACTTCATGAACCTGGTTCCACCTGTTAAGCACAGATGATTTAGGATCATTTCCCATTCGAGCAGTACCCATTTCATGTATGCATAATCCCGGGTATGCGTCTGCGTTATCAAAAGTCTTCACATTTTTAAGTCCTGCAGCTTCAAGTGTTTCAGCTGCGCTGTTCATCATATCCTTGCGCATGATCTTTTCATTTTCCTTGAATTCGCAGTCAATATCTACCATGGGCAAGCCAAAAGGATCTTTTTTATCCTTATTTAAAGTAACCTTGTTATCCGCATAAGGCAGGTGTTCGCCCCAGGCGCCAAGCCACATACCCCAATCCCCGGGCTCTGTTAGCTGGTCTTTTAATTCGGAACCAATACCATCCAACTGGCCGGGCCTGCCGCGACTGGCACCACCCTGGAACCCGAAACCACGAATATAATCCGGCCTTTTTGTGGCTTCACTGATATTCCTGAATCGGGGAACATAGATACCGTTTGCCCTTCGGCCAAAAGTATACTGATCTTTAAAGTCATCCGATGTTGCACTTGCGCCTACCCGGTAGTGATGGTCCATCAGGTTCCTGCCCAACTGACCACTGCTATTTCCCATTCCATTAGGAAATGTTTCTGAAATGGAATTGAGTAAAATAAATGTTGAAGCGATTGTAGAGGCGTTAAGAAAAATTATTTTCGCAAAAAACTCTTCTGTCTTTTTCGTATTTGCATCCAGAACCCTGATGCCTGTTGCTTTCTTCTTTTCCTTGTCATACAATACTTCCACCACAATGGAATCAGGCCGCAGGGTGAGGTTTCCGGTTGCCCGGGCAGCCGGCAGCGTTGCCGCATTACTGCTAAAATATCCGCTGAACGGGCAGCCACGATCGCACATGTTCCTGAACTGGCATGGGCCGCGATCTTTCAATCCCCTGGTGAGGTTAGCCACCCGGCCAATGATCATACGACGATCTGTAAATTTTACTTTGAGCTTATCGGCAATATCTTTTTCCAGGCAGTTTAATTCCATTGGCGGCAGAAATTCACCATCAGGTAAATGAGGCAACCCTTCCTTGGAACCGCTGATACCGGCAAATTTTTCCACATAACTGTACCATGGGGATATATCACGGTAACGTATAGGCCAGTCAATACCAATACCTTCTTTGGCATTGGCTTCAAAGTCAAGGTCACTCAGGCGATAGCATTGACGCCCCCATACCAGGCTCTTTCCGCCTACCTGGTAACCACGTATCCAGTCGAATGGTTTTACCTGGTTATACGGATGCTCTTTATCATTCACAAAAAAATGGCTGTTTGCCTCATTACAAAAGCCCCTTACCTGGATATGTTGGTTCTCCTTCATTTCCTTCGACTGCATTCCCGGATGTTTGAAGTCCCAGGGATTCATTGTGGCTGTTGGATAATCTTTTATATGGTCTACATTTCGGCCGCGTTCCAAAACAAGGGTTTTCAATCCTTTCTCGCAAAGTTCCTTAGCCGCCCAGCCACCACTGATACCGGAGCCTACGACTATTGCGTCAAAAATGTTAGCTTGGGGCATAGGAAATAGTTGATAGTTGTTAGAGGATAGTTGTTGGAAAAGACATTTCAGCAAATTGAAATATATAATTGATAAACCCTTACCCATTAAAAGCTGCATAATAGGCAGCGCCTAATAAGGGAAGTTTTTCATTCATTACAACCTGAACTTTAACCTGTCGCATCATGGCATCCATTCGCCCATTGCGATGAATGAAAAAATCCGACCATGGCTCACCTCTTTGAAGGATGGGTAAAATTTTAGGTGGGATCCCACCCGCAATGATCAGTCCCCCTGTTGCTTTTGTTTTGAGTACCAATTGTGCTGATTCATATGCCAGGTATTTTTTAAATAACTCCATTGCCTCCATACATACCAGGCATTTGTTCTCCATGGCTGCCTGGCTAATGACTGCATTAGGATCTGACTCTTTCATTTTTTCGATTACCCATGATTCAGAAACCCTTCCTTTTACTTCAGTCAGGAATTGCCATAGTGTAAAGATTCCTGCGCCTGAAAGCATCCTTTCCCAGCTCACATGATCATGATGCAGGTGCAGGAAACGATACAGTTCAATATCTTCTTCACTTCGGGGCGCAAAATCACAATGCCCGCCTTCTGTTGCAAAAGGATGATAAGAACGTCCATCAAAATACAGTCCGGCTTCTCCCAAGCCGGTACCAGGGGCTATAATAGCCATGTTACCAAATGCATCCTTATCGCCTTCATACAGGGTCACCAGTTCATTTTCCTTTAATGCTGCCAGGCCGTAGGCAGTTGATTCGAGGTCGTTAATGAAAGAAACCGGTATGCCCAGTTCAGATTCAATTATATCACTGTCAAGCTCCCATGGAAGATTGGTGAATTTAACTTTACCATCGAGTACCGGACCAGCAACAGCCATACAAATATGCCTGGGCTTAACTTCTGCGGAAAAGTTTTCAATGATCTGTGTCAGAGACCTGAAGTCTTTTGACACATACCTGGCTTCTTTTAATTTTTCTACGCCATTTTCAGAGATCCGGCAAAGGGCAATATTCGTTTTGGTTCCGCCAATATCACCTGCCAGTACTACGATGTCTTCTTCATTCTCTGTAAAGGCTCTTTTAAAGGCAATAGGAAAAAGCAAGTGCTGCTTCATGAAACTGTATTTTTAGGGTCAGGCTGAAGTTCTGAAATTTACTATTAATAATACATCATATTTTTCAAATCTTCAGCCTCTCTTCGATCTATATAATACCTTAGCAATATAAAAGCAGATTATGACTACCTCCTTTCTTCAATATACAAAATACAACGGTAAATCTATTACTGGTTTATTATGCCTGATACTGATTTTACTGACATTAAAAATTAATGCACAAATCGCTAAACCGGTCACGCTGCCAAATGGCTGGACATTATCCCCGGCCGGAAGGAGTTTTCCATTGGGAGATCTGCCGCTTAACATCGCCATTTCAAAATCAAAAAAATTAATGGCGGTAACCAATAACGGACAAAGTGTACAATCCATACAGCTGATAGACCCGGCAAAAGAAAAAGTACTACACACAGTCACCATCCCAAAATCCTGGTACGGGTTAAAATTCAGTGCCGATGAAAAGACCTTATATGCAGCTGGCGGGCATGATAACTGGATACTGATGTATGATATCCGTCAATATAAACTGACACTTAAAGACAGTATCAAACTGGGAGACAAATGGCCCCAAAAAATAGGTCCTGCAGGTATTGAGATTGATGATGTAAGTAAAACCATGTATGTTGTTACCAAAGAAAATAACAGTCTGTATATCATTGACCTGAAAACAAAAAAAGTAAAACAACAGATTTCGCTGGGAGCAGAGGCATATACCTGTTTACTTTCCCCGGATAAGAAAACGCTGTACATTTCACTCTGGGGTGGCGATAAAGTGCTTGTTTGGGACCTGGTAGCGCAGCGAAAAAAAGAATGGGCAGTTGGTGATAACCCAAACGAAATGTGCCTTACTAAAAACGGACAATATCTTTTTGTAGCAAACGCGAACGACAATTCTGTTTCGGTTATTGATACCCGTGAAGGAAGGGTGCTGGAAACCCTGAATGCTGCTTTATACCCCGATGCACCAAGTGGATCTACGTCTAATGGTGTTGCTTTATCAGAGGATGAAGAAACCTTATACATCGCCAATGCCGATAACAATTCACTGGCTGTTTTTGATATAGAAAAACCGGGATTCAGTGAGTCTGAAGGTTTTATACCTGTTGGCTGGTACCCAACAAATGTCAAAGTAATCGGGAAAAAGATTTTTGTGAGTAATGGCAAAGGATTTTCATCTTCAGCAAATCCTTACGGCCCAAATCCGGTAAGAAAGAAGCAAGAAGTCATTTACCAGAAAGGGGATACCACAAGGCCAATTGATGTGCAATACATAGGGGGTTTATTCAAAGGAACGATGAGTGTAATTGATAAGCCGGATGAAAAAACCATGGCTCTCTATTCAAAGGCAGTGTATGATAATGTGCCTTACAATAAAGAAAAAGAAACTACATCGAAAGGAGAGCCGGGAAACCCGATTCCGCAAAAAGTTGGCGACCCATCACCCATTAAATATGTATTTTATATTGTCAAGGAAAACCGCACTTTCGACCAGATCTTGGGAGACATACCTCAGGGTAATGGTGATACCAGCCTGGTGTTATTTGGAGAAAAAATCACACCAAATCAGCATGCATTGGCCAGGGAGTTTGTATTACTGGATAACTTTTATGTAGATGGAGAAGTAAGTGCTGATGGCCATAACTGGAGCCTGGGGGCTTATGCAACTGATTTCCTCGAAAAAAGCTGGCCAACGAGTTACGGCGGAAGGGGTGGTGATTATAATGCCGAAGGGACCAGGGAAGTTGCCAATAATAAGAACGGGTTTATATGGGACATGTGTAAAAGAAACGGCGTCAGTTACAGAACATACGGTGAATTTGCAGATGACTATAAAGCTAATATTCCGGTACTGGAAGGAAATTTCTGCCCATATTATACCAGTTGGGATGAAACTGTACGGGACACAACCCGGTTTAACCAGTGGAAGAGGGAGTTCGACTCACTGCTGGCCGTAAACGCAGTTCCAAGACTTAATACATTGCGCTTCATAAACGACCACACAGAAGGTTTAAGAATTGGCAGACCTACACCATTTGCACATGTAGCTGATAATGACCTGGCAGTGGGTTTGTTTGTAGAATATCTCTCTAAAAGCTCCATCTGGAAAGAGACAGCCATTTTTATTGTAGAAGACGATGCGCAGAATGGACCGGATCATGTTGATGCACACCGGACAACAGCCTATGTAGCTGGTGGTTTTGTAAAAAGAAAATTTGTGGATCATAGTATGTATTCCACTTCATCTATGCTCCGTACCATAGAACTTATTCTTGGGCTCCCACCAATGACACAGTATGATGCAGCGGCTACACCCATGTGGAAGAGTTTCAGCAACACTGCCGATCTTACGCCATTCAGGTCGCTTCCGGCTAATGTCAATCTCCGGGACGTTAATACAAAAAATAATGACCTGGCCAGGCGCAGCGAAGCATTTGATTTTTCAAAAGAAGACCAGATCCCCGATCTTGAATTCAGCGAAGTGATCTGGAAAGCGGTGAAGGGAGAACATAGTATCATGCCAGCCCCCAGGCGCAGCGCGTTTTTGAAAAAAGATGCGGATGATTAATGGGTTCTTTGCAATCTCATTTGCGGTTAAATTTCGTTAGAATGTCGCTCCTCCGGAGCTCAATACAAAATACTATTCGCTTTCTACAAGAATGTCGCCCCGCTGGGGCTTAACAGCCAAATACAACACAAATTCATTAATGTCGTTTTGTTGTAAATCTCTTGAGCTCCGAGGAGCGACATTCCTGTAGGATAATGTTGTTCTGCCTTTGAGCTCCGAAGGAGCGACATTCTTTTAACATGAAATAATCCTTGCTGCCTTCTTTTTGCGGTTAATCTATGGTAATTTTTTTCAGGTAATACCCTTTCGAATCAACAACCGGAAGGGTTTTGCTTTTAACCTCTATTCCCTTCTCATCAATGATCATTCTTGATATTCCGCCATCTGTTGCAATATCAATTGGCAAAGGCATACCGGCATTGACTAACCGAATATTGAACTTTTCAGTATCTGTTTGCCTGACCTGTACATCCAGTTTATTGGTAGTGCGCAGAAATAAATCAAATACCGGCTTAAGGCTTTTCCCATAGGCGCCGCTGAATAATTTTTCCACATCATCCGTTGTGACCGTGTTATCATATGTATACTGCGGATCTGTGGCGAGTTTTTTTAAGGTTGGGAAGAAAATCTCATCCCCCATGATGTACCGGAGCGTATGCATAAAGAAAGCGCCCTTACCATATATATCAGGATGATACGTTTGTTTAGCATCAATCTCTTCTCCCTGAACGATTGGCAGAATGTTCTTAGTAGCCCTGGCAGTACGCCGCATCCTTTCCAGGTAAGCTTCTTCTCCTTCTGCATCCCTTACATACAGGGCATCTCCAAAAACACAGATCCCTTCCTGAATCCACATATGGGCCCAATCCCGGTTAGTTACTTTATTTCCCCACCATTCATGACCAAATTCATGATGCAGCAGCCAATCAAAATCCTGTCCCCCAACCTGTGTGTAGCGAAACTTATTTCCATATGCATTCATGGTCTGGTGTTCCATACCCAGGTGTGGTGTTTCAGCAATAGCGATCTTTTCTTTTACCCAGGGATACTCACCAAAATATTTTTCCTGTACATGGGCAGAACCTGTCATAATTTCGAGTAAGTGTTCGGCCTTATCAGCATGTTCTTCCAGTACATAGAATTCCATTGGAACGCGGTTATTGTTTACCGTTATATATTCTTTGCTAACTACCTTATATTTACCCACATTAAACAGGATGGCATAATTGCTTATGGTATAATTTGTTTTCCAGTGATAGGTTGACTGGTTCTTTTGTGTTTTCACTTCTTTCAATAAACCAGGCCCTGCAACAACCAAGCCTTTAGGTACGGTTATAATCAGATCAGCACCCTCATTCGGTTCATCGCTGGGATGATCTTTACAGGGAAAGTAAATTTTGCCTCCTTCGCTCTGGCAGGTTATGGCAATCCAGGGGTTTCCGGTAGAATCTTTTGTCCATTGAAAGCCGCCTTCCCATGGTGCTCTTTTGGCAACAGGAGGTTCCCCACTGTAAACAACCCTGATTACATGTTTTCCTGCAGGAAAAACTTCAGCCGCAGAAATGGTTAATACATCTTTTTCATGGGAAAACCCGATCTGTTTTGAATCCAGCAATACCTTATCTACTTTCATTTGCTGTACTAAATCGAGTAATATTATTTTGGCGGGTTTCAATAAAATCAGGCTGATCTCTGTATAGCCCTTAATGTTTTCTGCAACAGGGTCCACAGATAATGAAACCGTATAATGCCGGATATCCAAATTGGCTTGTTCCGGCTTTAAAGGCCCTCCTGAAATTATTTGCTGCGCTTGCACAAAATTTGCAAAGGATATAAATAACAGTAGTAAAAAAAGCCGCATGATAGAAATTATTTATGTAAACGGTTATTGATGTTTGTAGAATTAAACCCTTGTTAGCATACCTTTAAGGTACAAATGAGTTTTCTGATTCCTGATTAAAAAAAACCAATAAAATGAAATTGACAAACATTTTCCTGACAGCATCAATTACAATGCTGTCATTTTCCTGTGTAAGCTCAAAGAAATACCAGGCATTGACCGACAAATACAATGAATTGAATACTTCCCTGACAGGCACACAGGCTGATCTCCGTACCTGCCGTGACGATAAGGCAGAACTGGAAAGGCAGCGGGCTGCCAATGAAGCAAGAATCAAAGGACTGGAAGACCAAACTAAATACCTGAAAGAAAACAATACACAGGCATTAAAGCAATTACAGGATCTATCCGTAATTTCTTCTTCCCAAGCGGAAAGCATTAAAAAATCCATGGAAAATATTGGTGCCAAAGACAGTTATATTCAAACACTGCAACAGCAAATGGCACAAAAAGATTCATTAAATATGGCACTGGTGATGAACTTAAAAGGTGCAATCGGAAATATGGCAGATGAAGATATCAACGTAAAAGTTGATAAAGGAGTAGTGTTTATTGATATATCTGACAAACTATTATTCAAAACCGGTAGTTATGATGTAACAGACAGGGCTACTGAAGTATTGGGAAAAGTTGCCCTGGTTCTGAAGAATCAGCCGGACATTGAATTCATGGTAGAGGGCCATACAGACAATATTCCTTTTTCACGTGGTATTTTGGTAGACAACTGGGACCTGAGTGCAAAGAGGGCCACAACTATTGTTCGTTTACTGCAAAAGAAATATGCCCTAGACCCAGCTAAAATGTCTGCCGCCGGACGTGCCGAATATCATCCGATTGGTTCAAATGATACGCCCGAAGGAAGGGCCGCCAACCGTCGTACACGTATTGTAATTCTCCCTCAACTGGATCAGTTCTTTAAATTATTGGAACCAGCTAAATCTTAGCGTTCTTTGCGTCATTGCGGTTAAGTTTACCGCAATGACGCAAAGTTATTTCAATAGCGATAGCAAATTGCATTGATATTCATCCCTGCCCCAACAGAAGCAAACAGGATCACATCGCCATGGTGAATCTGGTGGTCCTTATCCAACCCTTTCAGCACCTGGTCGTATAAAGTAGGAATGGTTGCAACCGAACTGTTCCCCAGCCAGTGTATATTCATGGGCATTATATGATCCGGCGCTTTCGTGTAGCCATAGAGTTTATATAATTCCCTGATAATGGCATCATCCATTTTAGCATTCGCCTGGTGTATGAATATTTTCTTTACATCAGCAATCTGGACACCACTTTTTTCCATGCAGGCTTTCATAGCCAGGGGCACTTTTTTCATGGCATATTCAAATACTTTTCTGCCTTTCATTTTAATATACCTGATCCTGGGGTCGCTGTTAGGGAAATATGATTTGTCCATATAGATATAATAGGCTTCGTCCACCGCATGTGTCTGAACGCTGCACCCAAGAATCCCCTGTCCATTCTCAGGCACTTCCATATATTCAAGGATACAGGCGCCGGCGCCATCAGAAAAAATCATACTATCGCGGTCATAGGAATCGATGACACGCGATAAAGTTTCTGTACCTATGATCAGGGATTTTTTGGCAATCCCGGCTTTAAAAAATGCATCAGATTGTATGAGCCCCTGAAGCCATCCAGGACAACCAAAAAGCAAGTCGTAAGCCACACAATTGGGATTTTTTATACCCAGGTTATGTTTAACACGGCTTGCCAAAGAAGGAACCGCATCAGTCTGGATAGTGTGACTGATCACGTTACCAAAATTATGTGCCAGGATGATCTGGTCAAGTGTTTCCGGATCGATACCGCTGTCTTCAATGGCTTTACGCGCAGCAATAGTTGCTATATCCGAAGTATTTAATTCAGGGCTGGCATAGCGCCTTTCCTCGATACCTGTGATAAGACGGAACTTTTCTACAACTTCGGCTGGCGGTGTGTCGATACGCTTTTGGTCCTCGCTATAAAAATTATGGATGGTAAAGTCGCGGTTCGTTTTTACTTCGGTAGGAATATAACAACCTGTACCAGTTATAACTGATCTGATCATGATTGAAAAGAGAGATTTTTTTCGCTTTGCTGGCAGGCAATACAATCAAATATACTAAAATTGATATTAGTATTTATCAGCTTCCTCCCGTAAAAATGTAAAGGATTACTAAAACGAAACAAATTAAAGATCAAATTCGGGAATCTGCATTAAAAAGATATTAATCTATGTAAGTTCTTCAAACTCTCCGGTCTGTTTATTCTTCCTCACATTATCCCAATTAAAAATCCTGCCGTTCATAGCTACATATACACCCTTGGGCATTGCCTGTACAAAAGCCAGTGCACTACCCAGGTTAAACAATCCATCAGAACTGCCAAACTTATAAGGAATCATTGCACCTGTAATTACAACCGTTTTATCTTTGACACGACTTGCCAGCAACCTGGCTGTATCCGCCATGGTATCTGTACCGTGTGTAATAATAATTTTTTCTTCATCGGCTTTATTACAATGCGCAGCAATCATTTCCCGGTCCGTATCGGTCATTTCAAGACTATCGATCATCATAAGTGTTCGAATGTCCACATTGAGCCTGCTTCTGCCCAGCCGGAGCATTTCCTGCAGGTGCGTGTCTTTAAAAAATAGTTCACCGGTGATTTCATTATACTCTTTATCAAATGTGCCGCCGGTAACAAAAATTCTGATGGCCATAAGCTGGATTTTGAGGACGTAAATTAACCATTTAACTGATTCCGCATTAAAAACAGCCAAATAGACATGCAGTCTAATGATGCCTGAATTTCAAATGAATATTCATATCCGTGCGTTCTGTTACCGGGGAAAGAAATCAATTTATCGATAAGAGCACTTATCTAAGGATTTAACTTGGAAAAAATTATACCTGCAATAAAAGCTTGTATGATACCATATATCAGCCAGGTTAAGACCATTCCCAGTGAAATATCAATGGAACTATAGGTCAACCAGAGTACAGGAAGCATGGCAACCACACCATACACCAGGGCTACTTCAAATGCTCGCAACAAATCACTTCCTTTGAAAACATCCTTATATCTTTCCCAGAACCATTTCAGTGAAAAGCTGAGAATAAAAGGATGTACATAGAACATCCAGTCTGTTTCAACGGAAGACCACCTGAATACAGGGCTGAAATATTCCTCAGCAAGACCTGGAAAAATTTTTATCACCAGGAACATCAATCCCAGGCTGATAAGCAACAAAACAATTCCGGCGGTAAAACCCGCAATCAATATTTTTTTCATACTGTGCATTTATTTTTTGTAAACATTTGTTTTCTTTAACCGATTCTTCTGAAATATAGCTCTACATGAACTTTCATTTCTTCATTTATCCTGATTAACCCTGCCATCTTTTTTGGAGGCTCCAGATTAAAATCCGAAAATTTCATATGTCGGCTTCCAAGCAAATGAATTATTTTATCAGAACTGTTTTTCACCCGATAGTCAAAATTCATTCTTCTTATTGCTCCGGCCAGTTCAATATCGAGCGTTCCATTTATAACCTGACCGGGTATCGCATTCGCGGGATTATCCAATGAAATAAAATGAATTTTCATCACCGGGTATTGCGGGAATTTCAATGTTTTTCGCAGGTCTGATGTAATAAATTTATGGTGACAATCAAATTGGCTTACATCAATGGTAATTTCATTACGGTAAAAAATCACTCTTTTACCCTTTTCTTCCTGCAAAAAAACCAATGTATCCTGTTTGATATATTCTATTATATCACATGTAAAGGAATTGATATTTGAACTGCCTTCTATAACCAGGCTGCTTTTTTTCTCTACAACCCATGTTTGTGCCACAGGGGCCTTTTTATCTGCACCTGCACCAACGGTTAAAAGCATAAGCCATATACAGATAAGCGATTTCATTAGATTTATCAATATAAGTTCAGGATTATCATGATAAAAGCCAGGCTGGTTTGCCAACCTGGCTTTTATCAGACTTACATTTTTAGAACCCTACAATTGCTTCAATCACTACGCCGTTGAATTTTCCAGTGCATCTGTAATCACTGGTTGGGAAATCAACATAATTCTGAATTACATATTCTCCTTTCATCAGGATATTTCTTGTTACGAACCAACCGGCAGCAAAAGAAGTACGATTTACGGAAATATCTTTTGTGAATGCTGTTCCTGCAAGTCTTCCACTAACAGTATTATATTTGGCCCCTATAAAAACGTTCTCTTTGGAACCGAAACGATATATTCCATCAATGGAAAACTGATCCATGGTTCTTGTTGATGTTTCAGTTTTACTTCTGCCTTTTGCATTTTCATATGTACCGAAAACTTCAAAACCTGCATATTTTACAAAAGCATTCAGCATTAAAGCATTTACTTTTTTACTAAAACCTGGATTTAATCTTCCGGAGAAAGCTACAGCGGTAGAAGCAGGGTTTGCTGTACCATAAGGAACTTTTTCCATTACATTCTGGTAGTTGGATCCGGTGCGGTCACCTCCAAATAAGGTAAGGCCGCTTCCGCCTGAACTGCTGTTTGTATAATAGCTGGCGCTTAGCCTTAAACGTAATTTTTCAGAAAGTTTCCTGTCAAAACCACCTTTAAAATAAATGGAAGGTGCTCTTTTTGTATTATCATCAGCTACGGTTTCATATACAGAATCCACATGGCCTTTAATCATACCATTTGTTAAACCAATCATTCCAAATAAGCCTTTTTTCTGCAGATATACCTCACCACCAATTTCAGTTGCAAAATCATCCATGATGAGGCCTTCCATAAATGGAGAATACAAGGTCTGTCCGCCATCAGGACGGCGGAAGTGCGCATCACCATAGTTAACTTCCATATGACCTACTTTAATGGTGGTTATTTTCATCAGGTCGTCCCAGAATTTTCCTTTGAATGGAAGCTTGTCAAACTGAATGTATCCGCCTTTTACCCATGCTTCATTGTGGTGACGTGAAGAAAGGTATGTGGTAAGATTTAAACGTATACCATCAGCAAGTTGAACGTCCATATTAAGGTTTGCCTGTGCAGTCATGAAACCATCTTGCAATGGATATAGCCTGTTTGTGGTCTGATAGTTCAGGGCACCTGTGTTTTCATGCGATAAAGCCTGATACTGCTGGGTAAATCCTGCACCAAACCTCACGCGAAAGCCCTGGTATGTAGGAGACCCTTCCTTGGTGGTTTCAAATACATTGATACCCCGCTGATCGTAATAGCGGAAATATTGAATGCTGTCATAATACTGCAAATATTCCCTGATAGCTGAGTTTTCCTGAGCCTGAATCATTGGAATGCCCAGGAAAAATATCGATACAAAGACCAGCATCTGTTTTAAAGTGATATTGCGTTTCATAATCATGTGTTTTAAAAAATATAAAATTTGTTTTATTAACTAGGGTTTCACATTAATTGAAAATTTGATTGTTACATCCGGGCTTGTTTTAATAGCACCCAGCATGATACTTATCGGTTTTACATTAAAATCGTTTGTGTTGAGCTTATAGGATCCGGAAATGGAAACAGATTTATCTGCGTTTACTTTACAGGTTGCGTTCAGTGTTACATCTTTTGTGCCGCTGCTGATATTGAGTTTGCCCGGAACAGTTAATGTATAGCTATTACCTCCATTAGCTTTTATAGTTCCGGCAGAGGAAACAAATCTTATGTTGGGATATTTGTCTGACGCCATAGCCTTATATGCATTATTGTCCATTGAAGTACCATGGCTGCTTTTCAGGGTATTTACCATCATGGTAAAATTTATGTTACTGATACCGTTTATTGTACCAGTTCCATCCTGCTGAAAGGTCATGGTACAATTACCTTTATCAGAAACCATTTCCCAGTCATGTATATTGGAAGTTCCTTCAATTATTGTTTTTGCAACACCATTTGAAGAATAATTGGTCTGCGCTATGGAAGAAACTGAATAAAAAGAAATAAGCAGAAAGAAAAGCACAGTTCCAATAAGTATGTTTTGTTGTCTTATGCTACGGTTCATTTTCAGGTTTTTTAGATTTTACTGTTGCTTGAGTAACACAAAACTAAAGTGGATAATATGTGCTTGAAATGACGAATAACAATTCTCCGTGTGATTATTGTTACAGAAATCCATGATCCCGATCATGATGATCAAACAATATTTAATATGTCTATAAAACATAGCAGCATAAAAAAGCCACCCGTAAAAACGGATGGCCTTGACTTAAACGTAAAACCACTTTTATTTTTCAAGAGCAGCTTGTGCTGCAGCTAATCGGGCAATGGGTACACGGAAAGGCGAACAGCTTACATAATTCAAACCTAAGCGGTGAAAGAATTTAACACTTTCCGGATCACCGCCATGTTCTCCACAGATACCTACTTTGAGGTTTTTCTTGGTTTTCCTTCCTCTTTCTGTACCGATTTTAACCAGTTCACCAACACCATCCTGGTCGATACTCTGGAACGGATCATCCTTGAGGATTTTCTGATCGAGATAGTTGGGGAGGAATCCGCCAATGTCATCGCGACTGAAACCAAAACTCATTTGAGTAAGGTCGTTTGTTCCGAAACTGAAGAAGTCTGCTTCTTCGGCCATTCTGCCTGCTTTCAATGCAGCTCGGGGGATTTCAATCATGGTACCGAAAAGATATGGGATACTTTTCACCTTTTGCGTTGCGCAAACTTCATTATAGACCCTGTTTACAATGGCTTTTTGGTGCGTCAGTTCATTAACGGTACAGGTAACCGGAATCATGATCTCCGGGAAAGCTTTTTTACCAGCTTTATTGAGCTCGGCAGCTGCTTCCAGAATAGCCCGGATCTGCATTTCCGTAATTTCGGGGTAACTAACGCCAAGGCGTACACCCCGGTGTCCAAGCATTGGATTATTTTCATGTAAAGCAAGTACGCGTCTTTTCAATAAGCTCATACTGATACCGAGTTCTTTACTCAGTTGATGTAATTTTTCAGAATCATGCGGAACAAATTCATGCAATGGCGGGTCGAGCAGACGGATCGTTACCGCATGGCCGCTCATCACCTTCATGGTATCCTTAATATCTTTCTTTACATAAACAAATAATTCATTTAATGCTTTACGCCTTTCCGCTTCTGTTTTACTTACGATCATTTTGCGTAACAGAAACAGGGGTTTTTCGCTTCCTTCGCCATAGAACATATGCTCTGTGCGGAAAAGGCCAATACCTTCAGCGCCAAATGATAAAGCAACAGCCGCATCATGTGCCGTATCGGCGTTTGTACGAACACCCATGGTACGGAAACGGTCAACCAGTTTCATCAAATCTTTGTATGATTGATTCTTGTTCAGATCAATGTCTACCAGCCCCATACTTCCTTCGTATACCAGTCCTTTGGTTCCGTTTAGACTTAACCAGTCTCCTTCATGAACAAACTGTCCGTTTTTGGTTTTAAATGATTTGCTTTCTGAGTGAATTTCAATATCGCTGCAACCAACGATACAGCATTTACCCCATCCACGTGCCACAAGTGCCGCGTGAGAAGTCATACCACCTTTGGTTGTAAGGATGGCCTGTGATTTGTGCATACCGTCCACATCTTCCGGAGAAGTTTCTTCCCTTACCAGGATCACTTTTTCTCCTTTCAATGCCCAGGCAACTGCATCAGCAGAGCTGAATACCACACGGCCGCGTGCTCCGCCCGGTCCGGCAGGAAGCCCTTTGGCAATGGGTTTGGTAATCAATTCAATTTTAGGATCCAGCATTGGCAGAAGAAGCTCTACCAGCTGGTTAGGGGCTACACGGTTGATGGCGGTTTCAGCGGAAATGAGTTTTTCCTTATGCATTTCTGTTGCCATCCGCACAGCGGCAATACCATTTCGTTTACCCACACGGCATTGCAGCATATATAATACACCTCTTTCAATGGTGAATTCAATATCCTGCATGTCTTTATAATGTTTTTCCAGCCTGCTCTGATAACCATCCAGTTCTTTGTATAAAGCCGGCATGGTTTTTTCCAGTGTAGGCAAGTGCTTGCTCTGAGAGTTTTTCGAGTATTCGTTAACGGGAGCTGGTGTACGGGTTCCGGCTACCACGTCTTCACCCTGTGCATTCACCAGGTATTCACCATAGAATTTATTTTCCCCATTACCCGGGTTGCGTGTGAAAGCCACACCGGTGGCACAATCATTGCCCATATTACCAAATACCATGGCCTGGACGTTTACGGCGGTACCCCACTCATCAGGGATCTTTTCGATGCGCCTGTATTCTACAGCGCGACGTCCATTCCAGCTGGAAAATACCGCACTAACGCCACCCCATAGTTGCTCATATGGATCATCCGGGAATGGTTTGCCCAATATCTTAACAACCATTTTCTTATAATCTTCCACCAGTGCCTTTAATTCTGATACTGTTAGATCAGTATCACTGGCATAGCCTTGCTTATGTTTGACAGCTTCCAGCTTTTCATCCATGAGTTTGCGGATACTTTTTCCTCCCTTAGGCTCGATACCAGCTGCTTTTTCCATAACCACATCGGCATACATCATGATCAGCCTGCGGTATGCATCATATGCAAATCGCTCATCTCCGGTTTGTGCAATCAGTCCTTTAATGGTTTCTTTATTCAGACCTACATTCAGGATCGTTTCCATCATACCTGGCATGGAGCGCCGGGCACCGGAACGAACAGACAGTAAAAGCGGATTTTTTACGTCACCGAATTTTTTACCCATGAGTTTTTCGATGGATGCCAGGGATTGTTGCACCTGTGCATTCAGCACTTTAGGATAAGTTTTCTTGTTATCGTAGTAGTAAGTACATACCTCAGTTGTAATGGTAAAGCCCGGAGGAACGGGTAAGCGAAGTTTGGGATGACCGGCCATTTCTGCGAGGTTGGCGCCTTTGCCACCCAGCAGGTTTTTCATGGATTCATTGCCGTCTGCTTTACCGCCGCCAAAGAAATACACATATTTCCGGGATTTTGTAGTTGTAGCCATAATAATACGTTTTCAATTTGGATACATAATTATTGCGAAAACGATTAACGGGCTCTATACAATAGTCAGATGAAAGAATGATTTTAATCATAAAAAGTTTGGAGGATAAGGAAACAAAAGACACAAAGAATGTCACTAATTGATCTCAGTTACTATTTCAATAGGGTTAAGCAAGGCTTTGTGGGTGGGGCATTTATCAGCAATATCCCTTAACCTTTGGATTTCTTCCGGCTGCAGGTCTCCGGCGAATTGAAGTGTTTTGTGCATGACCGTCTTATTATTGACCTTATCCCATTCAATGGAAACGGTTACATCAATTTGCTCAAGGGGGTATTTTTTCCGGTCGGCATACATACGCAGGGTAATAGCCGTGCAGGCTGCCAGTGAAGATGCCAGTAATTCATCAGGCGAAAATCCCTGATCTGTCCCACCAACTGAAACAGGCTCGTCTGCCAAAAAGGTGTTTGTATCGCTTTGTAAAACAGTCTTGTAATGGTCCTGTTGGATGGTTGCGGTTACCTTTTGCATGTGAATTTTTATGGATTTACCGTTTGGACAATACTTTTTAGCCTGAAATATGATTAAATATAACGCCTCAAACTGTGATCAGTTTATTATATTTAGACAGGTTTTTTCCGGAGATCTTTCCTTTCAACCTTAAATTCAAACACAATGCATGTTA
>JAHEEX010000185.1:0-2128 GCA_024640465.1 Sphingobacteriales bacterium
ATAATAATTGGCAATGATCTTAAATCAGCCATACAAATTATTGCTGAACGGCTGCAGTTTTAAAGTCCGTGATGGTCTTTCCATCATAGCGATATACTCCAACACCAGAGCCAAACCAAATATTTCCTTTTGTATCTTCTAAAATCCCCAAAAGCATTCCTGTTTGTGACATTATTTCGGTTACAGAGGGATTTTTATTGTACAAGGACTGTTGATCATAACGGGAAAGCGACCAGGCCTGGCCAATACCCTGAGGCTTATCAGCACCTGTGGTCCAGATGTTTCCATTTTTATCTTCGATTATACCATAAGCACCCTTCTGCGATACCTTAGTATAGGTACTGCCGTCGTAGCGCCAAAGGCCCTGTGAAATAAACGACGTATCGCCTCTTTTATCTTCTATTATCGACGCACCGAACCAAATATTCCCTTTTCTATCTTCTGTAATTCCCCAAACGTTGTTAAACGCCTTGCCATCTTTGTTTTTTAAAACGGTATATGTTTTTCCATCAAAAACGAACATATTTTCTCCCTGTGCACCAAACCAAAGCTTGCCGGTTTTGTCTTCAAAGAGTAAACGAATTCGGTTGCTGGGAAAACCATCTTTTGTGGTAAAATTTCGAAATGCTTTCCCATCGTAACGGCTTGATCCGAACCAGATATTACCGGCTCGGTCTTCAAAAATATGCAGCGCCATATTACTGGAAAGCCCCTGCCTGGTTGTATAATGCAGAATGGATTTGCCATTATAACAATAAACACCTGAATCTTTGGATGCGAACCAAAGATTTCCATTCCGGTCTTCCAGCACATCCCAGAAGCTGGGCGACTTGATTGCACTGGTTATATTGGTAAACAATTTTCCATCGTATCGCCACACGCCAGTGTAGGATGCAATCAAAATATCCCCGTTCCTGGCTTGCTTTACATTCCGAACCATTCGGGTAGGCCCGTAGGAACTGACTGAGTCTCTGGCTTCGGATTTGATAATATCCGGTGGTGGGTATGTTTGTTTTTGCTTACAGGAAGTATATAAAACAGACATCAAAAACAAAGCATATAGGTTTATGTATTTCATAATTTATTATTAAAATTGGTTATAGCTGCACCGTTCTATTAGCTGTTAAAACTGCTCCCTTTTTTCATTTTTTAATGATCATAAGACATATCTCATATCCAATCAAAATTGATTCAGCGAATCTACCTTGATATTTTCGGGCTTGAGAAATTTGGATTGTAAATAAAAATGTAACCTTTGTAAATAAATCGTAAATCGCATGTTCAATAGCCGAAATCTCCTCCCCGGGAAGCGTAAATACCTGTACGGATTGATTTTACTCTCGTTTATCTCCGTGATCTGTGTGGCATTCAATATGACGGGTAGTGACGACTTTGATATCGCCAGGCGGGAAGTTTTACTCCGCCAGATTGGCCATGAAATACTATTAGAGGCTGGCGACAGTACATCACAGGTACTTCCGGTAAAAAAGATCGCCAAAAATGAATACCAAATCAGTTTTGAGCATGCCTTTACTTTTCAGCCCGACATTCTGGTGAATACTACCCAGCGTTTGTTAGCCAAAGACCCGCTCGCAACTGATTATGTTGTTAATGTACTGAACTGTGCCAATGCCAGTGTAGCCTATGGATATGCTATATCAAAAAATAAGAAAGATGATATTGTTGCCTGTAAAGGAAGAAAACAACCCATAGCATGTTATATGATTAACATTAAATTTAAACCAACGGGTATCACTACAGCAAAGACTGGATACCTTCTGGGCAGCCTCCCACTTTTCGCATTTGTTGGTTTTATTTTTTTGAGATCCGTTAAGCCGCAAAGAACCTTACCTAATGATCAGTGCAACCAGGTATTCAGTTTTGGCGCTGTCTTGTTTTATGCACAGGAACGACAACTGATCATAAATAATAAAACAATAGACCTGACAGGAACTGAAGCGCGATTGCTGCTCATTTTCGCGTCATCTCCTAATGAGATTATAGAAAGAAGCCGGCTACAAAAAGAGATATGGGAAGATGAAGGTGTTATTGTAGGGCGAAGTCTGGATATGTTCATATCAAAACTTAGAAAGAAATTGGAATTTGATGCGAATAGTAACATTGTTGT
>JAHEEX010000185.1:2228-7699 GCA_024640465.1 Sphingobacteriales bacterium
AAAAAAGCCCCGGAAATCCGAGGCTTACTGTTTTGTCGGGATGACAAGATTCGAACTTGCGACCTCACGCCCCCCAGACGTGTGCGCTACCGGGCTGCGCTACATCCCGCATTGTCCGCCGAAGCATTATTGAACTCAGGTAAGCTTCAGATACAAAGGCGAAGGCGGATATATTCCTATTCTTTCGCTAATGGGGGGAGCAAAAATAAGGTTTTCTCCTCATTTCCCAAGTTTTAAGCATCCTTTAAAGCCTGAAATAAATCATTTCCACCAATATACTGGCAGATTGTAATACCAGGTAATCAAATGTTACTTATTGTTATCTGAGCGGGTAAATTGACATAGACTTATCCCGGTTTTTTATCAAACAACAATTATCTTCGCTCAATTACTTTTCCATGACCATTCTCATCAGAAGAGCCCGAATAATTGATCCCGCCTCGCCATTTCATGATTCAGTCCAGGATATCCTGATCAATAACGGCATCATTGAACAAATAGGATCCGATATCAACAGTCCCGCAGATGAAGTGATTTCACTGGAGGGATTGCATCTTTCACCAGGTTGGGTTGACATTTTTACCCATTGCTGCGACCCCGGATTTGAATATCGCGAAACACTTGAATCTGGCGCAAGGGCTGCTGCCGCTGGCGGATTTACCCACATTTTCGTTTTGCCCAATACCCAGCCGGTGGTGCAAAACAAAAGCATGGTGGAATATATTCAGGATAAGAATGTTTCCGTCCCGGTTTCCCTCCACCCTATCGGCGCCATCACCCGCAACACGGAAGGAAAGGAACTCGCCGAAATGTATGATATGCAAACCAGCGGTGCAGTTGCATTCAGCGATGGTATCAACCCAGTGCAATCTGCAGGCATCATGATCAAAGCCCTTCAATATGTAAAAGCGTTTAATGGTGTGATCATCCAGGTCCCCGATGATACGTCCATTGCTCCCCAGGGTTTGATGAATGAAGGCGTTGTTTCCACCAGGCTTGGATTACCCGGAAAACCGGCCATGGCCGAAGAACTGATGGTGGCCAGGGATATCAAACTCACACGGTATGCTTCATCAAGGCTTCATTTCACCGGTATAAGTTCACCCAAATCTCTTGAATATATTAGCCGGGCAAAAGAAGGCGGCATCGATATAACCTGTTCCGTTTCCCCTTATCACCTTTATTTCAGTGACGAGGACCTTGAAACCTATGATACCAACCTTAAAGTAAACCCTCCTCTCAGGACTCCTGCAGATATGTTTGCACTGAAGGCAGCAGTACTGGAAGGAAAAGTTGACTGCATTAGTTCTCATCATAATCCACAGGATACAGATCATAAGGTTTGCGAATTTGAATACGCTAAAGCAGGTATGATTGGCCTTGAGACAGTCTTTGGAGTACTGGGTGCGGCAGGCATTCCGGTAAATAAAATCATTCAGTTGATTTCTGAAAACCCCCGCAAAATTTTCAGCCTTCATGCAGCAACCATTGAAACAGGGAATGAGGCTGATATTACCTTATTTTTACCGGGAGTCAAGTATGTTTTTACAACAGCGGATATAAACTCGAAATCGAAAAATTCGGCATTTGTTGGCAAAGAACTAACCGGGAAAGTGGCCGGCATTATTCATGGCAAAAAAATGGTCCTTCATTATTAACAGCATAAATTTTATTCATATGGATAAGGCAGATAAGAAATCGGTATCGCATTTTATGGCAGGACTTATTATTGCTGCCATACTAATAGTGTATTCAATGTTTCTGACTTTCATGGACCTTACAGCAAACCAATCACTGAGTTATATCAGCGTGGTTTTTTTAATGGCGGGCATTGTTTTTTTTGTAACACAATATGGAAAGGCGGTAGACCATACTGCCACATTTGGTCAGCTGTTTTCTTATGGGTTTAAAGCAACAGCCATTGCAACGCTTGTTGTAATTGCTTTCCAGGTAATTTTCTTCTTCATCTTTCCTGAATACAAAGAAAAGATCATTGATATCAGTCGGGAACAGATGTTAAAACAAGGTAATGTACCCGAAGCACAGGTAGAGCAGGCATTGGAAATGGTACGTAAATTCTTTTGGGTTGGATTGATTGGCGGGGCCCTGTTTTTTAACCTGGTGTGTGGTGCTATTGCTTCATTGATCGGCGCTGGCATTACTAAAAAAGTTCCACAATCACCTTTTCAACAGCAATCCTAATTTTTATTGATGGACCTGAGTATTGTAATACCCCTTAAAGACGAAGAAGAATCATTACCGGAACTCTGTGCCTGGATTGAAAAAGTTATGCAGGCCAATAACTTTAGTTATGAAGTTATTTTAATGGATGATGGCAGTACAGATTCTTCCTGGGAAGTAATAGAAAAGCTGCATGCCAAAAATCCACTGATTAAGGGTATTAAATTTCAACGTAACTATGGTAAAAGCGCTGCTTTGAACGAAGGTTTCAAAGTGGTGCAAGGTGATGTGATCATTACCATGGATGCTGACCTGCAGGACAGTCCTGATGAGATTCCTTCCCTTTTTCAGATGATCAAAAATGATGGCTACGACCTGGTGAGCGGCTGGAAGAAAAAGCGATATGATAATGTGCTGACCAAAAATATCCCTTCTAAATTTTTTAATGCGGTTACCCGAAAAATGTCTGGGATCAAACTGCACGATTTCAATTGCGGACTTAAAGCATATCGCCGTAAAGTGGTTCAAAGCATTGAAGTCTATGGAGAAATGCACCGGTATATTCCGGTACTGGCAAAATGGGCCGGGTTCAGGAAGATCGGTGAAAAAGTAGTTGAACACAGGCCACGAAAATATGGTACCACAAAATTCGGCTGGGAACGTTTTGTGAATGGATTCCTCGACCTTACCACCATCATGTTCATTGGGAAGTTCGGGAAAAAACCCATGCAATTTTTTGGGCTTTGGGGCAGCTTGTTTTTTTTGCTGGGTTTTATCATGAGCATCTACCTCGTGATTTCAAAATTTGTTGACCACGAATTTGCCCTTACCAATAGGCCTGCCTTTTACCTGGCCATGGTTGTAATGTTGATTGGAACGCAATTATTTCTGGCCGGCTTCCTGGGAGAAATGATCGCCCGCAACGCACCGGAAAGAAACAGCTATCTCGTGGAAGATAAAATTGGCCTGGAAAAATAATCCTAACCACCCCCTGCTACCCTGCTTTATGCCTGAACAATCAACCATAGTTATTATTGGTCCTGCCCACCCTTTACGGGGTGGACTGGCATCATTCAATGAGCGGCTGGCAAGGCAATTTAAACAATCCGGGCACCGGGTGATCGTGTATACATTTTCGTTACAATACCCGGATTTTTTATTCCCCGGTACAACACAATTCTCCAGTGAGCCAGCTCCAGCTGATATTGATATAAAAGTGGCGATAAATTCCATTAATCCTCTTAACTGGTTATCTGTTGGCAGTGAGATCTGCAAACTCAAACCGGCCATAGTTATAGTAAGATACTGGCTCCCTTTCATGGGACCCTGCCTGGGAACAATACTGCGCCGGGTGAAAAAGAACAAATTGACCAAAGTGGTTTGTATAGCAGACAATGTGATCCCTCATGAAAAAAGATTTGGTGATAAATCATTCACAAAATATTTTATTAAACCAGTGGATGCTTTTGTTACCATGAGCCAAAAAGTATTGGCAGATCTCCGTTTGTTTGACAAAGAAAAACCGGCCGTATTTGTATCACATCCACTGTATGATAATTTTGGTGAACCGGTTTCAAAATTAGAAGCCAGGACGGTACTGGGGCTTTCACCAGACCAGAAGATCATTCTCTTCTTCGGGTTCATCAGGCAGTATAAAGGGCTCGATCTGCTACTGGAGGCTATGTCTGACGAAAGGATAAAGTCCGCAGGTATCCGTCTTGTTGTTGCGGGTGAGTTTTATGAAGACAGCCAGCCATATCTGGATCAAATTAAAAAACTGGGTATAACGGATACGGTTATCCTAAGAACTGAATTTATAGCAGACAGCCAGGTACGGTATTATCTTTGTGCGGCAGACTTGGTGGTGCAGCCTTATAAGAATGCCACACAGAGCGGAGTTACTCCCCTCGCCTATCACTTTGAAAAGCCCATGGTAGTAACCCGCGTTGGTGCTTTGCCGGATATGGTACCGCATGAAAAAGTGGGCCTGGTGGCCGAGCCAAATGCCCATTCACTGGCCGATGAAATCCTGCATTTTTATAGTTTAGGCGAAGCCTGGTTTATTCCTCACCTTCAGGAGGAAAAGAAAAAATATACATGGGACCTGATGGAACAAAATATTAAATTACTGGCAAATGGTGTTCAGAAGTAAAGCTCCTTTAAGAATTGGCCTCGCCGGCGGTGGAACGGATGTAAGTCCTTACAGCGACTTATACGGTGGCGCTATTCTCAATGCAACCATTTCATTATATGCCACTGCTCATCTTGAAATACTGGACACCCAGGAAATAATACTGGTTGGCGCGGATAGAAAAGAAACGGAAACCCTGGTATTTGAAGATAGCCTTCCCCTCAGCGGCAAACTTGACCTGCATAAAGGCGTGATCAATCGTATCCGTAAAGATCATGGGATACCGGTACCGGGATTCAGGCTTACAACCAATGTGGATGCACCGGCCGGTTCCGGCCTCGGTACTTCATCAACACTGGTGGTGGCAATCATTGGCGCATTCACAGAAATGCTGGGACTTCCCCTGGGTGAATATGATATTGCACAGTATGCTTATGATATCGAAAGAAAAGACCTGCAACTGGCTGGGGGAAAGCAGGACCAATACGCTGCTACTTTTGGTGGATTTAATTTTATGGAGTTTTATGAAAACGATAAAGTGATCGTTAATCCCCTGAGGATAAAACCGGAATACCTCCATGAGCTGGAAAATAACCTGGTATTGTATTATACAGATACTACCAGGGAGTCGGCCAGCATTATCCGGGAGCAACAAAAGAATGTGACCAATAATAACGAGGAATCAATAGAAGCCATGCACCAGCTGAAAGAACAGAGCAGGATGATGAAGGAAGCCCTGCTCCAGGGAAGGCTGCACGAGATCGGTAAAATCCTGGATTTCGGTTTTCAGCAAAAAAGGCTGATGGCTAAAAATATTTCCAATTCAAGGATCGAAGAAATTTATGAATCCGCATTAAAAGCCGGGGCATTGGGTGGAAAAATATCGGGTGCGGGTGGCGGAGGTTTCATGATTTTTTATTGTCCGGGTACTACCCGTTATAAAGTCATTGAAACCCTCTGTACCTTTGGTGGGGAAGTTAAACAGTTTAATTTCAGTAAATACGGACTGACCACCTGGTCGGCCTGAAAAAAAAGGATAGCATGCAGGAACGATTTAAAGATAATATCCGTTCATCGATAAAAGTTAAAGAACAAATTCTGGAAGATGCTGAGATGATTTCCAGGCTGGAAAAAGCTATTGGTATTATTGTAGACGCAT
>JAHEEX010000034.1 GCA_024640465.1 Sphingobacteriales bacterium
CCTCACAGATAACCCTATTACTGTTCAGTTTATTCACCGTGGGCTGGCATACATTATAAGTATACTCATTGTTGCCTGGTATCTTAAGGCTAAGAAAATATACAGTGCCGGTGTATTCAGGAAATACAATTATTTGCCACTTATACTGGTGATTTTACAGGTAGTGCTGGGCATTTTCACGGTGCTATATTCATTTAATTCCAGGACCTTACTCTGGCTGGGTGTCAGCCATCAATTTGTGGCAATGTTATTACTGATGTCACTGGTATTAATGGCTTACCTGCTCAATGGTAAAAAGGCTTTGCCAGAAAGTTAAAATAGCCCAAAGCGGCCGCGAGAAATATTATTATTAACTTGTACACGTTAATAGTAAAACACCTCCAGGCTTTCATGACCACAAAAGAGTTCCTTAAAGGATTTTATTACTCATTTCCCATTCAATTGCTGCTATTGCACCTGAGGAAATACCAGATTTTGTTGTTTTTCTGGTTCATCATAGCAAGTGCGATCAATGGCGATTTAATGAGCACCTTCGGGGCGGATTCTCTTTTCCTGGCGCCGGAATACCTTGGCAAAGTGAATACGGTTAGTGCCATTATAGTAGGTATGGCCACAGCGATCTTCATCATGAGTTGGCACATAACTACGTTTATACTGCACAGTAAGCATTTCAAGTTCCTGGCAACTACCACAAAGCCTTTCCTGAAGTATTTTATCAATAATTCGATCATCCCGTTACTCTTCCTGATTTTCTATTGCATAAAAGCCATACAATACGATGCCTTTCGCGAACTGATGTCTGCAAAGGAGATTTTCTTTCTGATCAATGGCTTTCTATCCGGATTGATCCTGATGACCACCATTTCGCTGGTTTATTTTTTCGGTGCAGAAAAAACCATGATGAGGAAGATGGAACCGGTGATTTCGGAACCTCATCTTTTCATAGGCCAGTATGGGCTGGGCGGAAAACATCATCATGAGAAAGGGATGATCAATATTGATTGGTTTTACAATACCCGTTTCAAATTGAAAAAGCCACGTGATATTGCTCATTATTCACAGGAATTTATTGAAACCATTTTCAAGAGGCATCATTTTTCCGCGGTAATATCCATTATACTGGCATTTCTGTTTCTTTCCATGATAGGTTTGTTCCAGGACAATCCGATTTTTAAACTTCCTGCAGCATCAGGCATCCTGTTGTTATTATCCATTCTCATAGCTGCATCAGGAGCACTTGTATATTGGTTAAAATCCTGGTCCTTCCCGGTATTGATCCTCATGATCTTGGTTTTTGACCTGGCTTTACGAATGGATTGGATTGATCCCCGAAATAAAGCATATGGACTAAACTACACCAATATTAATGATCGCCCTTCTTATTCCAGGGATAGCGTTCTGGCAATATGTACTCCCGAAAAAATAGAAGCGGATAAACAAAACATGATCGCTGTACTGAATAACTGGAAGAGCCGTCAGTCCTCACCACGACCTGTAATGTATGTGGTGAGTGTAAGTGGTGGAGGAACCAGGTCTGCAACTTTTACGTTGAATGTTTTACAGCAGATCGACAGCATAATGAAAGGAGAGTTTATGCGAAAGACTTTTCTCATCACAGGTGCTTCAGGAGGGATGCTTGGTGCAGGATTTTACAGGGAATTATACCGGCAGAAGGAAAGCGGCAAAAATATTAATCTCGCCGATAAAAAACATGTTGAAGCCATATCAAGGGATTTACTTAATCCGCTTTTTTCTTCCATGGTGACCAGGGATTTTTTCTCTCCGGCACAAAAATTCCAGGTAGGTCCTTATAAATATGTAAAGGACAGGGCTTATGCATTTGAAGCACAGCTAAACGATAACACATCCGGGATACTCAACCACCAGCTGAAAGATTATATCCAGGATGAGAAAAATGCAAAAATTCCGCTCATGTTTTTCGGATCTACCATTTCTGCGGATGGCCGGAAAATGTTGATTTCTACTCAACCCCTGAGTTTTATGATGCGAAACAAACCTGATACGGCCAGTGGTATTTTGGGTGAACCCGATGCAATTGACTTTTGCACTTTCTTTAAAAAGCAGGATCCATATAATTTACGTCTGTTATCTGCCATGCGCCTTAATGCCACCTTCCCATACGTTTTACCCAATGTATGGCTGCCTTCAAACCCTGTTGTAGACGTAATGGATGCGGGGATAAGAGATAATTACGGTCAGGAAACGATGATGCGGTTTTTGGATGTTTTTAACGACTGGCTTAAAGAAAATACGGCAGGAGTTGTAATGATCCAAATTAGGGATCGTAAGGCTACTGAATGGGAAGAGACTATTAAAAGTGGGGGTTTGTCTGGGTTAATTACCAAACCACTTACTGTTATCCAACTGAACTGGATGAAAATACAGGATTACTATCATGAAGAGTTCATCAGTATGGCAAATAACAGGTTCAGTTTCCCTTATGAAAAAATGAGCTTTGCGTATCTGCCATCCAAGAAGAGCAAAGGCGCAGCATTGAACTTTCACCTGACTACAAAGGAAAAGGTTGATATTTATGAATCGCTTTATTCCCCTGCAAATGAGACCTTATTTAACAGGCTAAAGCAACACTATCGGTTAGGGGTAGTTGATATTTTACCCAAAGGGCATATACAAATTGATACATCAACCGGAAATCAATTACAGAAACCTTAATTTGCCGGTTGTAAAAGGCGGAAGGCTGAGGGTATAATCTGAACGCTGAATTGATCTGCTGTCTTTGCCGGATCCCCATCAATATGTAAAGGAGCGAGGGAAGGATTTTTAATGTATAGTCCTGCTGCCTGGAAATAGAGGATGCTTTTTTTTCTGAATATTTTTTCCTGCACATCACCAAAACGAAGCTGATGGAGAATCGCCAGCATCAGTTGGAGTTTATTCATTTTCTGGACAATCACTACATCGATCATACCATCGTTCAACCTTGCTTTTGGGGCAATGGTAAACTGGTTCCCAAACTGGTTGCTATTAGCGATGCTTACAAAAAAAGCTTCTGTTTCAATATCATGACCCGGGCAAGTTATATGGAATGGGTAGGGTTTTGCAGTGAAAAAATTGCGTGCAGCAACTTTAATGTATGTAATTAATCCTCGTTTACTGCTATGGGAAAACTCATGTGCCACTTTGCCATCGAACCCGATACCACTAAGCATACAGGAAAAGTAATCATTGATATAAAAAGCATCTACTGGTGAAAAGTGTCCCCTGAAAATAATCTCCATTGCTTTTTTCGGATCCCTGGGTATGCCGGCCGCAAGTGCAAGACCGTTACCGCTTCCCATGGGAATAATGCCAAAATTAACCCCGGTATGTCTTAAGGCACTTGTTACCTGGCTTATACTGCCATCTCCACCCAGTACAATTATATCAGTGATGATTTTATCCAGGATTTTTTTTTCCAGTTCCGGGTAATGCCCTTCGGGGTTGGTGTGAAGGGATTCGAAATCAATTTGTTTTGAACGCGTTATTGATTCAATCATCCTTAGAATCTCAGCTTTTGGACCGGTACCGGAAACAGGATTAATGAGGAATGCAAATTTTCTGTTGGTATCGGCCATGTAATATGCTTAATTCAATTGAAAAATCACCAGGAGGGTCCTTTTGCTTCGGATGCCCAAATCGGGATTTGCAGGATATTGTTCAGTATATAAAAGTATATTTTTTTCCTTTCCGGTTTTAGGAAGGATCTCAGCAAAAGGAATCGAGAATTTTCCCTCAGACCATTCAAATTTTTTCACAAACATTGGTTCTTCTGATTTTGTACTGAAAATAAAATCACGTTTCCAAATGATATTTGATGCCGGTTCTTTGATCTCAATCAAAAGAAATGTATTTGCTTTTAAATCCTTTCTCTCGATCTGGATAGTTTCCGGTTTTGCATTTACCAGCGAATCTGACCCCTTTACAATGCTTTTATTATTAATGCAAACATTCCAGTGAGTTACTTGTGCAGAGGTATGCAATGTGAACGGGATAAAAAATATAAATAGGAATTTGATCATTCAGGAAGGCGAAATTACTCATGCAAGGTACATATCGCTATGTTAAAAAATACCTTAATAATATGTCAACCTAACATTGACTGATTTCACTATTTGATTTTCTTTCACTGAAGTGATTATGCTAAGTCAGGTTTCATTCAATCACCCTTTCAATAATTTTCCCGGTCTTTTTATTTTTCAAAATAAGCTTCTTTGCCCCGTAGTGAGTCATTTCTTCTTTCACAAGGTAATGGTCAGCGTCAAATTCAATAAGGTGACTATCTTTTGTGACACCTTCCCGTCCGCGCCAGTCTGCCAGTTGAACAGGCTCCCATAATTTTGTTTTAGCGGATTTATAAGCAGCATCCAGGACGGCATTCACCACATAGCCATCATAAAAAGTTTCTTTTGGAGAAACGCCTTTTTCCAGGGCATTGAACATATCATTGAACATATGATTATAGCCCAGTTCATTGAGTTCGTCACCCACCGGGAATAACCAGCCTGAATTACTTTCCGCTTTTTCGGCTATATAATCACCGCCTTTGCCGGTAGTGAACATTTCAAATCCAGTGCGCAAAAAGCTATTGATCCAGATAGTACCTTCTGTACCCATTACTTCGTCACGCAAATCAAGGCCACCGCGGAAGGTCCAGCTTACTTCAAACTGTCCGATGGCACCATTCTCGTATTTTACCAGGGCGATGGCGTGGTCTTCCGCATCAATGGGTTTTACTTGTGTATCTGCCCAGCACATTACTTCAACAGGTTTGATATCCTTGCCTATATAACTCCGGTTTAATTCCACGCAATGGCAGCCGAGGTCAAGGATACATCCGCCACCAGCCTGCTCGATATCCCAGAACCAATCGCTGTGTGGGCCGGGATGGGTTTCCCTGGATTTAGCCCATAATACCCTGCCAATAGCGCCGTTCTTTACACTCTCTATGGCCTTGAGTGATTTTGGCGTATATACAAGATCCTCCAGGTAGCCGTTGAAAATACCTGCTGACTCTACCATATCCAACATGCGTTTGGCTTCTGCTGCATTACGTCCAAGTGGTTTTGTGGTCATTACGGCTTTCTTATGCTTACAGCAAAGCCTGACCGCTTCTTCGTGCAGGTTATTGGGTAAGGCTATGCAAACCAGATCAACTTCCGGGTGAGCGATGGATTCTTCCATGTTGGTTGTCCAGTGCTTGCAACTATAATCTGTGGCGAATTTCTTTGTGGTTTCCTCCCGGCGGGAATAAACCGAAACGATCTTGTCTTTACTTCTTAATCCCTGTATTGAATCGGCATAAAACCTTCCGATGAATCCAGAACCAAGCATAGAGATTCGTAACATAATTATTTATTTGAAGATAAAAGATGTGGGCAATTTATGAAGAAACAATCACACGGAAACAGGCTCACTTTTCCGGTCTTTAAAAAATAATAAAAATAAGAGGAGCACAACAGCTGCTATACCAGCTGGTACATACCATACCTTGAGCCAGTTGGTAATGGCCATGGTGGCTTCTCCCTGTGTGGTATAGAGGTCTTTGACTTTTCCGGCAATAATAGAGCCTATAAACATACCAATACCATATGTTGCCAGCGTAATAAGGCCCTGGGCCTGTGCTTTTATTTTTTCTCCTGCCTTGTGGTCGGTGTAAATCTGACCTGTAACAAAAAAGAAATCATAGCATACACCATGCAAAAGGATGGCTATATAAAACATCCATACACCCGATGATGCATTTCCATAACCAAATAAGAGGAAGCGAATGATCCAGGCCAGCAGGCCAATGATAATGATATTCTTCACTCCATATCGTTTATATGCGAAAGGAATTATCAGCATGAAGAAAACTTCAGAAGCCTGTCCGAGCGACATTTTATTTTCGATATTGAATGAGCCGGGATCTGCACCAGGCATTGCAGCTTTAAAAGCATCAGTAAGTGAAGGGTTGGCCCAGGTATAATAAAAGGATAAAGGGATGCAAACCAGTATAGATGAAATAAAGAATATCACAAAAGACCTGTCTTTAAACAATACAAAAGCATCCTTACCTATGATCTGGCCAAAACTTACTTTGCCTGTTGTAACCGGAGGAGTGGATGGGAGGAAAAAAGAAAATACTCCCAGTATAGCGGCACTTATCATGGAAATCTGGAATATGGTTACTTTATCGCCCACTCCCAAAAAGCCAACCAGGTTTACAACTGCAATCCAGGCAAGGGTGCCAAATACACGGATGGCGGGAAATTCCTTTTCCGGAACATTCATATGGCGCATGGCAATGGAACTGGTTAGTGCTATTGTTGGTGCAAACGTAAGGCAATAAACAAGCATCACCCAATAAAAGGTATCAGGGTTATTGATTTTGGTAAGATAGAATAAAATGGCGGCGCCAGTCAGGTTCAACACCCCAAGAACTTTTTCGGCATGAAAAAATCGATCGGCAAGCATGCCAATAAAAAACGGTGAAAAAATCATCGCAATTGAAAAAGCGGCATAGGTGTTGCCAACCTGGTCTCCCGTAGCATGCAATTGTTCTGTGAGGTATTTGCTCATCTGACCATACCATGCCCCCCAAACAAAAAACTGCAGGAACATCATTATGGAAAGTTGAATACGCGTAGTTTGGTTCATAAGCGATCGTTGTTAAAGTAATTTAAGGAATTCAGGTAAATAAACCGCAAACAGGGTAGGAACTTGTTTCTTCGGATGTCCCGGTTCGTGTCTTCACGAAACGGAAAACGAAATTTTTTCGATGATGGTTCGTGAAGACACGAACCATGGCGCCAAATAAAAAACTCTTTTTCAATTTGTGAACATAGGAGGAACAATGACCACTAAGAAAAATGCTTTTGATAATACTTGCAAATATCCTGTAACCCACAGGATTCGCATTTTGGTTTGCGTGCGGTGCAGGTATATCGCCCGTGAAGGATCAGCCAGTGATGTGCTTTGTGCACCAGTTCTTTGGGAATATGTTTAATAAGTTGTTTTTCTGCCTGTAGTGGGTTCTTTGCATTGCGGGTGAGCCCGAGTCTTGCAGAGACGCGGAATACATGTGTATCAACTGCCATGTTTGGTTGTTGATCGATCACGGAGGTGATAACATTGGCGGTCTTTCTGCCTACACCAGGGAGTTTCACCAGTTCGTCAACAGTCATGGGTACCTGCCCATTGAAGGTTGATTCCAGCATCCTGGCCATGCCAATAAGATGTTTCGTTTTGTTATTGGGATAGGAGATACTTCGTATTAGCGGGAATAGTTCATCAAAACCGGCCTTTGCCAGGTCTGCAGGTGTTGGGTAACGTTGAAAGATAGCAGGTGTAGTCTGGTTCACACGCTTATCCGTGCATTGGGCTGATAAGATTACTGCCACCAGCAATTGATATGGAGAGTCATAGAGGAGTTCTGTTTCGGCATCAGGGGTATGGTGCTGAAAATAATCCATTACGTGTTGATATCGCTCTTTTACAGTCATTCGATCATTCAAATGCTGCTAAGCTAAATCAATCTCCGTTAAATTGATTAGTGCTCTACAGGTTTAGTGGCATCCGCATATTGCAAGATGGCATTGATGGCTTGTGGACGCGGGGAATAATGAAGGGTATCCAGGCTGGACATTGCCTGTTTAAGCACTTCAAACTTTTCCTTTAAACTCCAATCTGCCTCTAATGCCCGCGTAAGGGTTTGTGCCTCTTCTGCAGTCATTTCATTGTACAAATAACGAATCATGTCTTCAGGCGTAAAATTGTTCATAATACTGTTGTTACCGGTTAGTCAATAATCTCCGGTTAGCCTGGTCGTTGTAAGGATATAAGAAGAGTAAGTGCTTTCAAAGGGGTGGGGTAAAGAGTCCGAGGGGGCACTCTATTACTCTAAAACGCCTTGAAATTGAGAAAATTGTGCGGGTAATAAAAAAATAAATCAATTATTTTTTGGGCGCCGGGATGATGAATAATTCTTCATTATCTTTTTTCATCATATATTTTTCACGGGCTATTTTTTCCAGCGAAGCTGTGTTGATTCGGATTTCTTCCAAATCTTTCCTTGTCTGGTCTATCTGCGATTGGTAATAGGCTTTTGTTTCCTTTAGTTCCGCAAGTTCATTTGCCCTATCGCGCTGCAAAAAAAGATCGTTATGATCAAAGAAAAGCATCCAGCTTATAAAAAAAGCGGTTGCCAGGAAATATTTGTTTTTAAGCCAGGATGGAAGATGGGACAGCATGTATGTAAAGTGGTTCCTGGAATAAAGTTACAATTTTTTTTATTCCAGGAACCAGTTCAATATTTTATTAGTTGGGAACCGCATCTTTATCGGCACCAAGTTTCAATCCTTTGGATGAACCCTGGATTAGCATCACTTTACCAGGCCCCTGGCTACTCTTGTCCCAGATCACGCCTGCAATAACGTCTGCATAGCCATCGCCATTTATATCACCTGCTGTTGAAACAGACTGTCCAACAAGCGCCTGTGGATTATTTTGAATGGCAATCTGCGCAACCTGGTTGGTCATGCCCCTAACGGAACCGGAAAATACATAAGCACTGCCTTTTGGGTTTTGAGAACCGGATCCAAAAGAACCGATAATAATTTCACTGAATCCGTCGCCATTGATATCACCTGCTGTAGCAACTGAAATTCCGAGGTTTCCGTCCATGATATTTCCGGTATAGGTCCAGTCGGGATAAAGGCTTATACCATTTGATGCTCCCATGTATACATAGATCTTTCCAACATTACTCATGCCTTCATCGTAGCGGCTTGCACCTACAACGATATCCGAAAATCCGTCTCCATTAACATCTCCCGCACTGGCAACAGATAATCCAAAATTAGCATCAGCCTGGTTGCTTTCCCCTGTCCATGCTGCTGATTGGGTCATGCCCATATTGGTTCCAAGGTATAAAAATGCACGTCCTTCATTAACCTGTCCGTTATCGAAATTGGGAGCGCCTACAAGAATATCAGAATAGCCATCTTTATTTACGTCTCCTGCACAGGCAACAGATTTGCCAAAGTTGGCGCCTACCTGGTTGCTTTCGGCAGTCCAAATTGGTTCTTTTGCAAGACCATTCGGAGAACCCAGATAAACAAAAATCCGACCTTCATTGGTTTCGCCGTTATCATAAAAATGTGCACCAATAACCACATCTGCATAACCATCCCTGTTTACATCACCCGCTGATGAAACTGAGCTTCCAAAAAACGCATTGGCCTGGTTTCCTTCTGCAGTCCATGATGCTTCTTTTTTGAGACCATCGGGTGAACCATAGTAAACGAAGGCAGCGCCTTCATTCTCTTCCCCATTGGAAAACCTGGATGCTCCTACGATAATGTCTGCGAAACCATCTGCGTTAACATCACCGGCATTGGCCACAGCTTCACCATAATTTGCAGCATCTTGTGTGCAAATGCCCGTCCATACAGGGGTTTGGGTAACACCACTGCCTGTTCCGTAACTGAGATATACTTTACCGTCTTTGCTTACACCGAATTCTGAAGTGAAGACACTCATGAGAATATCAGCATAGCCATCACCGTTAACGTCACCTGCCGGTGAAACATAATAACTGTAATTGCCCGCAAAATGACCGCTGGAATGTTTGAATGATGATACGATAACGATGATCGCAATTAGAAATGTACTCCGTTTAAAGAGGGAGGTTAACTTTGTCCTCATAGCCTTGATCTTTTTTAATGGTTTAAAAAGGTACGCTGGTCTTATAAGGCTTTACTGGAGTTTCGAGAGGGGAATTCGGATAGGATTGGGGATGGAAAGATACAATGGATAGCTGAAATCTAAAAGCAATCATCATGTTAATTTTATATTTGATCATGAGATATTGTCATTTTCAAGGATTTAGGAAAGAGAAAAAAATACAAAACCCGGTTATTTTAACCGGGTTTTGGGTCTGATCTCAGTTTGTATCTATTTACCGAAACGGAATTTTCCTCTTGGATAAATGGCATTTCTGCCCAATGTTTCTTCAATCCGGAGCAATTGATTGTATTTGGCAATCCTGTCTGTACGTGATGCCGAACCGGTTTTGATCTGGCCGCAATTAAGCGCTACAGCCAGGTCGGCAATGGTTGTATCTTCAGTTTCTCCGCTGCGATGGCTCATAATAGTTGTATAGCCGTTGTTCTGTGCCAGTTGAACGGCATTGATTGTTTCTGTAACCGTTCCAATCTGGTTTACTTTGATCAGGATGCTGTTTCCAATTCCACTGTCTATACCCTTTTGCAATCTTTTTACATTAGTCACAAAGAGGTCGTCTCCCACCAGCTGGCATTTTTTACCAATGGAATCTGTATGCTTTTTCCAGCCATCCCAATCGTCTTCCGCCATGCCGTCTTCAATTGAAATTATTGGATACTTTTTTACCCACTCGGCCCAATATGCAATCATTTCGTCTGTGCTGATCACTTTCTTGCTGCTCTTATAAAATGTATAGGTCTTGTCTTTATCGTTGTACATTTCACTGGTAGCGGCATCCATGGCAATGGAAATCTGTTCGCCCGGTTTATAACCAGCGGCTTCAATGGCCATAATTACCGTTTCAATAGCTTCTTCATTGCTTTGGATATCCGGGGCAAATCCGCCTTCATCACCAACATTGGTGCTGTATCCTTTTTTCTTCAGAACGCTTTTTAAATGATGAAATACTTCTACACCCCAGCGAAGGCCTTCACTGAAACTTTCCGCACCTGTTGGTACGATCATGAATTCCTGGAAGTCAATTTTATTATCAGCATGGGCACCACCATTAAGGATATTCATCAAAGGAATGGGCAGTACTGTTGCATTTACCCCGCCAAGATACCTGAATAATGGAAGGTTGCTTTCCTGGGCGGCTGCTTTGGCAACTGCCATAGATACAGCCAGTGTTGCATTGGCTCCCAGTTTGGCTTTGTTCTCTGTGCCGTCCATGGAGATGAGCATATGATCTATATGGGCTTGTTCATTCACATGCAAGCCAATCAACTGATCTGCGATGATATCATTTACATTATCCACTGCTTTCAAAACACCCCTGCCGAGGAAAAGGGATTTATCGCCATCCCTTAATTCAACTGCCTCGTGTTTACCTGTGGATGCCCCGGAGGGTACTGCGGCCCTGCCCATTACTTCATCTTCGGTGATAACATCTACTTCAATGGTTGGATTGCCGCGACTGTCTAATATCTGCCTGGCATGTACGTCTGTGATATAACTCATAGTATTTTGATTTAATGATTTATGGATTGTTTGCTGAATCTGTTTTGGGTTGGTGATGCAAATATCCGAAGATCTGATGTATTAAACTTCGGCTATGCATTATTTTTAGATGAGGTCAGCTCCCTGAAAATGTCTTCGAGGCTACTGGTCCCGGATTGCAAAGAAACGATATTCAGGTTATGCTGCAAAGACAGCTCCATAAGTTGTTTTCGCAAAAGGTCCGGATTGGTGGTTTCCATTGTCCAGGTAAGTCCGTCCGAACTTTCTTTGCCAGATGTTCCGCTGATTGATTCTATCAGGGATTTTTCCGGTGCATGTCCAAACGTTACTTTCACATACTGCCCTTTACCCCCGGCGTGGAGCTTGCTAATGCTGTCGTCTGCTACCAGTTGACCTTTATTGATGATAATGACCCTGTCGCACAGGGCTTCTACTTCCTGTAAAATATGTGATGAAAACAATACGGTTTTGTCTTTTCCCAATTTTCTGATGACCTCCCTGATCTCAATGATCTGGTTTGGGTCCAGTCCTGTAGTCGGTTCATCAAGAATAAGTACCTCGGGGTCGTGGATCAAAGCCGCAGCCAGGCCTACTCTTTGTTTGTAGCCTTTTGACAACTGGCCGATTTTTTTAGCTGATTCCGGCCTTAAACCGGTTAGGTCAATTACTTCTTCAATCTTATTGGCAGAATTTGGAACATGGTGAATTCCGGCAATGAAATCGAGGTATTCCCGGATATACATATCAAAATAGAGAGGGTTTGCTTCTGGCAGGTAACCTATCTTTTTTTTAATTTCCAGTGGTTGGTTTTTAACGGAAATGCCGCAAACGCTTATATCGCCTGCATCTGGTTCCAGGTAACCGGTGATCATTTTCATGGTGGTTGATTTCCCGGCCCCGTTTGGACCGAGGAATCCAACTATTTCGCCTTTGCCAACAGAGAAACTGACTGTGTTTACGGCTTTTTGTTCTCCGTAGGATTTAATGAGGCCTTTCACTTCAATGGACATAAAAGGGAAAATATTTACCGCAAAGGAACAAAGAAATCATGAGGGATAAGAGGATAAATTTGCAAGTCGCCAGTAGCCAGTCGCCAGTTGACAGTGTCTCCATCAATCTTCTTCTAATTCGGCCGAACTCTCGGGCAGATGATCATATTCGCCCTTCCAGGCAAACCAGCCGAATAAAAACAAGCCAACAACAATGGGTAAAAAAATGATAACAAAGACGCCCCATTGAATTCGGGTATCCATCACCGGTTTTTTATTGATCTCGCTAAGCGCCGTGCTAACCAACAGGTAAATCAGCAATGGGCATGAGGCCATCCATATCCAACCGGCATATCTTTTTAACTGATTCATAGTTTAGTCGTTTACGTTAGGATCAATTTTATTGCTTACGTATAAGGTGCCTATTACCAGGCAGGCAGCGGCCACTCCTATGGGATACCATAACCCTACCAGGGGATCATTTGTATAAATGGTTGTGAGTAACAAGGCAATAAAGGGGGTCAGCCCCCCAAAAACGCCGTTTCCAATGTGATAGGGCAGGGACATAGAAGTATATCTGATACGCGTCGGGAACATTTCTACCAGGAATGCTGCAATCGGCCCGTAGACCATCGTTACAAACATGATCTGTATGAACAGGAGCAGTACCAGTTGCCAGTATATGTTCTGTGGGACGATCTTGCTTTTTTTGCCTATACCTTTACCCATCATACCACTCTTATTAAAAAGGGTATCCTTGCGCACTTCATTTTCTATAATGCCATTATCGTAATGCACCAGTGAGTTCATATTAATGAGCGTATATCCTTTATCCCTGATGGGAATATTATACCGGTTGACGGTAGTTAACTCTGGTATTTTGGATTTATCACGGAGATCACTAACCGAAAGCATTTGATGGTAGATCGGGCGGTAGCAGATTACGGCCAGCAGCATACCTGCCATCATGATCCATTTCCTGCCTGCTTTATCGCTCCAGTGGCCAAATAAAATAAAAAAGGGTGTGGCTAAAACAATTGCCCAAATAAGAATGGTCCTGGTTTGTCCAAAATCTATCCGGCAAACATTTTCCAGGAAGGTCTGTGCATAGAACTGTCCGGTATACCAGACAACACCCTGGCCCATGACAGCCCCAAATAAGGCCAGTAAGACCATTTTTAGATTTGACTTATGCGTAAAGCTTTCTTTCAATGGATTCACTGAAGTTTTTCCTTCTGATTTGATCCGGGAAAAAAGGGGTGATTCTTTCATCTTTAGCCGGATGTAAACAGAGAGCCCAACAAGGACAATAGATAACCAGAAAGGTATGCGCCAGCCCCAGTCTTCAAATTTCTGGATTGAAATAGTACTGTTTTTATCGAGACTGCTCCTGGTTAATAGTATGATCCCAAGGGATAATAAAAGTCCCAATGTGGCCGTGGTTTGTATCCAGCTCGTATAAAAGCCACGTCGTTCGGGTGGTGCGTGTTCTGCTACATAGGTTGCTGCTCCCCCATATTCTCCACCCAGTGCCAATCCCTGAATCAACCTTAGCAGCAGAATGAGAAGGGGTGCAAAAAAACCTATCTTATCATAACCTGGGATAAGCCCTATTGCAAATGTGGATCCACCCATAAGTATCAGGGTGAGCAGAAATGTGTACTTGCGTCCAACGATATCACCCAGGCGCCCAAATACCAGTGCACCAAATGGTCTTACAATAAACCCAGCGGCAAAGGTTGCCAGGGTGGATAATAATGCTGCGGTAGGATTTGATTTCGGGAAAAACTGAGATGCGATGATGGGTGCAAGGCTTCCGAAAATATAAAAATCATACCACTCAATGAGCGTGCCTACGGATGAAGCGGCAATTACTTTCCAGATATTATTTTTTTCCTGCAGCGCGAGGGGTTGAGGCATATTGTAGTAATGGCATTAGAGAAATTTGGTTACAGGATATCCTGGAACTTTGATTAAATATAATTGATGTTTGCAAAAGCATCATTGATCTGGAATATTTTTTATCTTTCCTTTCCTTAACGATTGAACTTTATTATCATGTCATACCCATACCAGATCAATTCATTTGATGATTACAAAACAGCCTGGGCAAAGAGCATCGAGGATCCGGAAGGGTTCTGGGGTGAAATAGCCGGGCATTTTCTTTGGCGGAAAAAATGGGATAAAGTCCTTGACTGGAATTTTAAGGAACCACGGATCAGGTGGTTTGCGGGAGGGAAATTGAATATTACGGAAAATTGTCTTGACCGGCACCTGGAAAAGCTTGGAAGTGAGCCGGCTATTATATGGGAACCCAATAACCCCGAGGAGCATCACCGGATTTTAACGTATAAACAATTATATTTTAAGGTCAATCAATTCGCTAATGTTCTGCATAATAATGGGGTAAAGAAAGGCGACAGGGTTTGTATTTATATGGGAATGATCCCTGAGTTGGCAATTGCTGTGTTGGCCTGTGCCAGGGTAGGTGCCATTCATTCTGTAATATTTGGAGGGTTTAGTGCGCAAAGTATTGCAGACCGTTTACAGGATGCGAAGGCTGAATTCATCATCACCTGTGATGGGGCATTCCGGGGCGCAAAAGATATTCCCCTGAAGAATGTGATCGATGATGCCCTGATTGCCTGTCCTTTTGTAAAGCGTACCATTGTTTTCACGCGCACCCGAACCCCGGTTAGTATGATCAAAGGAAGGGATGTTTGGTGGGAGGATGAGATCCATAAAGTAGAAACACTGGGAAACCCTGATTTCCCGGCGGTTGAAATGGATGCAGAAGATACCTTGTTCATTTTATACACTTCCGGTTCAACTGGAAAGCCCAAGGGTGTTGTGCATACCTGCGGCGGATATATGGTGTTTACCAATTACACATTTGTTAATACTTTTCAATACCAGCCGGAAGAGGTACATTTTTGTACCGCTGATATCGGTTGGATCACCGGCCACTCATATATTTTATATGGCCCGCTTGGTGCAGGCGGAACTTCACTGATGTTTGAAGGTATTCCTACATGGCCTGATGCGGGAAGGTTCTGGGATATTGTTGACAAATACCGGGTTAATATTTTATATACAGCTCCAACCGCCATCAGGAGCCTGATGGGCTTTGGGCTCGGACCTTTGCAAGGAAAAGACCTCAGCTCACTTCGTATACTCGGCACCGTTGGTGAGCCCATCAATGAAGAGGCCTGGCATTGGTACGATGAGCATGTGGGCAAACGCAGGTGCCCGATTGTGGATACTTGGTGGCAGACCGAAACAGGTGGCATCATGATCAGTAATATGGCTGGCATTACCCCGTCAAAAGCAACCTATGCAACCCTGCCCATGCCTGGTGTTGAGCCCTTGCTGGTGGATGAGAACGGAAAAGAGATAGAAGGGGATAATGTATCCGGGAACCTTTGTATCCGATCGCCCTGGCCGGGAATAATCCGCACAACTTATGGTGATCATGAAAGATGCCGGACTAATTACTTTTCAGCTTATCCTGAATTATATTTTACAGGTGATGGAGCTTTGCGTGATGAAAACGGGTTCTATCGGATCACCGGCCGTGTAGACGATGTACTTAATGTAAGCGGGCACCGCATTGGTACTGCCGAGGTGGAGAATGCCATCAATATGCATGCTGGTGTGGTGGAAAGTGCTGTGGTGGGTTATCCGCATGAGATAAAGGGGCAGGGCATATATGCATATGTTATTTACAGCGGCACACACGGTGATGAAGCACTGATCAGGCAAGATATAACGCATACGGTTAGTCGGATAATTGGCCCTATTGCCAAGCCTGATAAAATTCAGTTTGTAACCGGCTTACCTAAAACAAGAAGTGGAAAAATAATGCGCAGGATTCTCCGGAAAATTGCAGAAGGTGATACTGAGCATTTGGGGGATATCTCTACTTTACTTGATCCGGATGTAGTTGAACAAATCAATCGGGGGCGATTATCACATTAACCATCATCAGTCCCTGACCTCAACTTCAGTACCTAGCGGGATCATTTCGTAAAGTTCAAAGATGTCGCTGTATTTAAGGGAGATGCATCCGTTTGTCCAGTTCATATATTTATCAACGGCAAATTCTTCCGTTGGACGGGTTCCATGTATTCCAATGCCACCGCCTATTTTTGCTGTCTTGGGTATCAGTCCTTTTTTCTTTCGCTCATTAAATTTTTCATAGCTCTCTTTATTCGGATAATCGAGCAGTAAAAAGCATCCCCACTCTTTATGGCTTTTCTTGAGCGTTATATGGAATTTTCCATTAGGGGTTAGCCTGTCACCTTCCATTTTTTTATCGTCCTGCTGCTTACTGCCAAAAACAACCGGGTAGGTTGCCAGCCAGCCATCTTCGTCATACAACATTAATGTATAATCCGATTTATCAATGATGATCTTATAAGGAGAAGGAGGATAAACTGTTTCTACCGGTTTCTTTACAGTCGTTGTCTTTTTTTTACTCACAGAACCAGGTTTGCCCGGATCCAAACTTTCGTTGAAAGTGGACATTGATCCGAGTAAGCAAACCAGGCTGCCAAGTGCAAGTGCAAAAGTGATACTTTTCATAACCATCCGTTATCACTCAAACGCTGTGCCTGAATCAAAATTTTGTGGTTAAATTCCTTTAACTTTTTTTTCTCTTTAACATAAAAAAAAGCTGCTAAGGGCAGCTTTTAAAATCATTTATAAAAAAGATGTTAATGAGAAACAGTGGGTTCCAGTGCTTTAGCCTGACTGATCATATCTTTTAATGAATCCAGGGAAGGAACTTTGCCACTGAGACCAAACTTTTCATTTGTTTCCACCAGCTTGGCATGCAGGTTTTCGGCATTCCTGGTGGCAAATTCTTTAACGGTATCCACGCCGGCAGCTTCCAGTAGTTCAGAATATTGAGCTGCCACTCCATTGATGCGCATCAGGTCTGCATGATTTACCCAGGTGAGCACCAAAGATTCCGGGATTCCGGTTTTAGCGGCAATTGATTCCCTTCCCTTTTTGTTTCCACCCTTTTCCAGGAGATCGCTTGTTGTAAAAATACCCAGCGTATTCAGCTTCTCTGCATAGTTCTGTCCAATTCCTTCAATGTCAATTACTTTATAAGGCATAACAAATAGTTTGCTACAAGGTAGTACACAAACTTTTACAGTAAAAAATTAATTCAATAAAAAATTCATTTTTAGGATTAAGTATTTTGAACGCGTACGCCTTATTCCATTCAATTTATCTTTCTTGCGCTTTGGTAAAAAATTAATAAAAAAAATCACCCTTATAGCTATCATACAGTCTACCCACCAGTATGATTAAAATATTTGAGGAGATACGGCAGCCTTTAAAGTGAAAATGCTTTCCCCGGAACGGGTACATTGAATTTCGGAAATTATTTGCCCACAGAGGACCGCAGAGAATAAATTGAGTGCCGCAGAGGATATCCGGTATAGCTCTGTGTTCCTCTTTTTTTCTCCGTGGCTCTCTGTGGCCTGTATTTTACCATTCAACCTTTTTTTGACCTGGGGCATATTATTTCTGACGGCGGCACTCGTTGCATGGGAATCGTTACCCACAGAGGACCGCAGAGAAAAAATTGAGGGCCGCAGAGAATACTATCTCTGCGGCCCTCGGTTAGCTAATTTGATTTGATAATTAAGATCAGGTCAATTAAGTTATTCTACCATGAACTCAACCGGATGCCTACATTATAAGGGAATTGATCAAGGCCGTATTCGTGTAATGGTGTCATACTGTAAGAACCGTAGAACCTAACCGGACCAAGGCCAAGTTCTGCCACGTAAGCCACTTTCCAGTTCTCCAGGTTAAAGTCTGTTTTCTGTTTTTGCTTGCCGCGTTCACTACTTTCCTGTTTCTGTCTCGCACTGTATAAGTAACCCGCACTTACACCAAAGCTTATCTGGAATCCTCCCCATCGTGCACCGGGATTGGTATTGATGTTTATCATGACCGGGGCGGTAAAAAAGTCGGCTGCGATTTTATTTTTTGAAAAGGATACGGAGTCCCTGATGGTGTATGGATTAGCGCCATCTATATAAGTGATGGGTGTTTTGTAATAATAGTTATTGGTTTCTATACCAAAACCATATTTCAGGTTAACCACATGTTTATAAATATTTACCCGTTGCATGAAGAACCAAAGGTTAAAGTTAGAGACACGGGCCCCTTTAATGGAATAGTCTCCTTTCGTTGCAGGGTTCCCGTTTTGGAATTTTAAAAAATCCTGCGCTTCTGCAGTTGCATAATTGGTTTTGTCGTTATAACCAGAATAACCTATATCGATGATCAACCAATTAGTAGTGATATTATCACGTTTATAATTGTGATGGTAATGTTTATTTTCGGGTGTAACCTTATAGTCATTATCGCCACCGTCGCCTTTCTTTTTAATGATGATGATCCCGCCAACCCTTATGGTATCTGATTCTTCGGGTATTTCATTTTTCCTGATCGTTGTATCTTCCTGGGCATAACCTGTCAGGGTTCCTGCTGCCAGCAGCAGGACAAATAGTACTTTCTTCATGATCTTTGATTTTTCTGTGAATGCTTATTTATTTGGCTAATGCAATTTCAAAATTGGCTACACGTACCAGGGGCTTATCCAGATCCGGATTGGTAACCTTGTTAAATAATCGGTTGGCTTTGCGAACAATACCACGTATCGGGCTTTTGCGGGTGCTATTATTATCCACCGGAACCACTTCAACCGCATCCTGAGCGCTCATCAGGGCTTCGGTGGCATAGTTGGATTTCACATTTGCATCAGTTGCCGGGCGGTCTATGATTTCATTGGTTCTTGTGAGATTTGGTGAAACATTGACCAGCGATTGTTCGTTGCCGGGAGTTGCTATATTCTCTGTATGACGTTTTGGATTATCTATGAGAGCAGGTACTTGCTGTTGTTCATCTTTCGGTCTGGCCTGCTTTGCAATACGTTTATCATCTTGCGTTTTAGTATTCACTTTTATGGCATTGGGTATGGATGCAGATGCTATCTGCTGCGGTTGTTCCTGTGTAGCCTGCGGATTAATTTGTGGAACTTCCTGTGTTTCTATATCTGTAGACTTAGCAGAAATAGTTTCTGTACCGGCGGAAGCATTATTATCTATTTTCTTTTCAGATACAACGGCTATTGGACCTGCTCCGGTTGTTTCCTCTACACTGTTATTGATCCAGAGTAATCCGGCTACCAATATGATCGCAGCAGCTACAGCAACTCTTACCCAGGTCATCTGAAACACACGAACTTTCTCCTGGCTGGTTTTATATAGTATTGATTTATCCGGGAATACAACAGACAGGTCTGGTTGAAGCTTTGTTTTGGAAAAAATTTCCAGTTCGGTTTTTAAAGCTGGGTTTTGTTCAAGTGTATGCCTGAGTTCAGTTGTTTCTGCCGCAGTTAATTCAAGATCAATGAACCGCAGCATTTTTTCCTGATCTTCAGAGATCGAAGCGGAGTCATCTTGCAGCGAAATAGATTGTAATAATGATTCTTTATTATCAAAGAACAAATCAGTATCCGGTTCAAGTCGTAATTCAAGTAAAATATTGAGTTCCTCTTTCAGATCAATGTTTTGCTGAACAAAATCTTCCACTTCCCGGCGTTGATTAGCCGGTAATTCATTATCCGCATAAAGCAGAAAAAATTCTTCGTAATTATGGCGATTGATGTTCATGATCACAATACATTTTCAGGTTTCACCAAAAAATTCTTTAACTGGATGCGGGCGCGGTGCAGGTAAACTTTAACCTGGCTTTCACTTAACCCGGTAATTTGACCGATTTCTTCGTAACTGTACCCTTCATAATCTTTAAGCATTACCAGCGATCGTTGTGTTTCGTTCAACCGGCTGAGTGCTTCATCGAGGATCTTTTTCAACTGACTCTTTGGCTGCTCTGTGGTTCTTATATCTTCGGCAAAATCATCTTTAAGTTTAATTCTCTTTACTTTTCGGATATGATCGATCATTTGATTATAAGCGATCGTAAAAAGGTAAGATTTGCTTTTTTCGGTGTCCACATTTTCCCGGTTGCGCCACATTTTTTCAAAGGCAGATTGAACTACATCCCTGGCGTCTTCTTCATGCCGAAGGTTTTTCATAATGAACCGGTACACATTATCTGCGTATTGATTCACACATTGGTTATACTCTCTTTCGGTCATAAGTCAGTACTCGTTCGGTTTTGGTAAGTTAGTCCTTTCTGTCGGTCGTTTCCAGTATTACGGCTGTCGAATGATTTTGTTACAATTATCTGAAAAAATATCAAAAAAAAGCCCGGCGCAAAGCAGGCCGGGTTATAATAAGCTGAAAACTATTGTTTTATTGAATGGTGAGCAAATGCCTTGACAGGGACTCGAAAATGGGGAGGGCAGATTTAACCTTTACCTCCTGCTGTTCCTTTAATCCCTTGGTTTCACAAACCTCACCTGGAGTGTTTATTTTTTGGGTTGTCCGATAGCCTATAAATGCTAAACAGATGATAATCAATATACTTGATACAATCAATCGGGTCTTTTCCTGACGTAACATAACAGTTGTTTGATCTATAAGACGAAATTATACAGAAAAAGTTACACGTATTATTAAAAAAGTTAAATTATTAATAAGGTTTTATATGCTTACAGGCCATATTAAGCTGTTTTTATCTTTAATTTATAGTCATTTACAAAACCAAAAGCAAGCATTTTTACCCTATGTTTGTTAGTCAAACCCTGCTTTTATGAATGAAGCTATGATAACCCGTTTGCGGGAAGAACTGGAGGAAATCCGTCAGGCCGGTTTATACAAAACTGAGCGCATCATTGAAAGTGCCCAGGGCCCTGAGATCAGGGTAAATGGAAAGACCGTGATAAACCTATGCGCCAATAATTACCTGGGATTGTCTTCTCACCCAAAAGTAATTGCGGCCGCTAAAAAATATATCGACCATCGTGGGTATGGACTGAGCAGTGTCCGTTTTATATGTGGCACCCAGGATATTCATAAAGAACTGGAAGCAAAAATTTCCGCCTTCCTGGGTACAGAAGACACGATCCTGTATGCGGCTGCTTTTGATGCAAACGGAGGTGTATTTGAGCCCCTGTTCAATGAACAGGATGCCATCATTTCTGATGAATTGAACCATGCCTCTATTATTGATGGTGTAAGGCTTTGCAAAGCACAGCGATATCGCTACCTGCATAATGATATGGCCGATCTGGAAGCAAAGCTGAAAGAGTCACAATCACTGAGAACAAGGGTTATTGTAACAGACGGATCATTCAGTATGGATGGAACCATTGCCCAGCTGGATAAAATCTGTGCCCTGGCAGATCAATATAATGCAGCCGTAATGATAGATGAGTGTCATTCCTCCGGATTCCTGGGAAAGACGGGCCGGGGAACCCATGAATACCGGGGTGTTATGGGTAGGATCGATATCATCACCGGCACTTTAGGCAAAGCCCTTGGAGGCGCATCCGGTGGTTTTACCAGTGGACGTAAAGAGGTCATAGAAATGCTCAGGCAAAGAAGCAGGCCGTATCTATTTTCCAATACCCTGGCACCAAGCATTGTTGGTGCATCTATTGCCGTATTGGATATGCTGAGTGAAACTACAGAGCTGCGTGATAAACTGGAATGGAACACACGGTATTTCAGGGAGAATATGACAAACGCAGGTTTTGATATAAAGCCGGGGGATCACCCGATTGTTCCCATCATGTTATATGAAGCACAGGTTGCCCAGGACATGGCAGCCGCTCTGCTCAAAGAAGGTATCTATGTTATTGGTTTCTTTTTCCCGGTTGTGCCAAAGGGTAAGGCGCGTATCCGGGTTCAGTTGAGTGCCGCACACGATAAACAAATGCTGGATAAGGCCATTGCGGCCTTTACAAAAGTGGGAAAGGCATTGGGTGTGATCAAATAAGATTTTATTGGTTTTTTTTAAATTCAAGCCCACAGAGGGCCACAGAGATTTTTTTGAGGGCCACAGAGAAAAATCAAACATATCTCTGTGGCTCTCTTTTTTCTCCGTGGCACTCTGCGGCCTGTATTTTTATATTTTAGAAACCAAAGAAAGCCAAACAAACTATTTCATAGTATTTTTGTTATCCGCTATGCATAAAAGCCTGTACAAATTTCATTATTTCATATTGCTGTTTTCCTATCTGTTATTACTGTAACGGGTATGGCACAAGGAAAAAGCCCGATCCATTCT
>JAHEEX010000186.1 GCA_024640465.1 Sphingobacteriales bacterium
AAAGGGGATGATCATTACTTTCAGTCATATTTTTAAAAAGAAGGCTACCATTAACTATCCTGAAGAAAAGAGGCCTTTCAGCCCTATCTTTCGTGGGTTGCATGTGCTTAACCGGGATGAGGAAGGCAGGGAGCGTTGCACTGCCTGTGGTTTGTGTGCTGTGGCTTGCCCCGCGGAAGCCATCACCATGGAAGCGGCTGAGCGTAAAAAAGATGAAGAGCACCTTTACCGTGAAGAAAAATATGCAGCCAGGTATGAGATCAACATGCTACGTTGTATTTTTTGCGGCCTTTGTGAAGAGGCATGTCCCAAAGATGCTATTTATTTAACGGAAACATTTGCACCGGCTAACTATACCCGAAAAAGCTTTATATATGGAAAGCCCGACCTGTTGATTCCTGATCCTGTTGCAGATCCTCAAAATTTTGCAAAAGCCCAGGGACAGATAGAAGATCGTAAAGCGAATGTGCGAAATACTAAAACGGCGTAAAGAGATATAAGCGTATGGCGGAAATTCTTTTCTGGTTATTAACAGCCCTGACCCTGATGGGTGCATTAATGGTGGTTTTCAGTAAAAACCCCGTTCATAGTGTGCTTTGGCTGATCCTCGTTTTCTTTGCCATCTCCGGTCATTATATCATGATGAACGCACAGTTCCTGGCTATTGTGAACCTGATTGTTTATGCCGGAGCCATTATGGTTTTGTTCCTGTTCGTGATCATGCTGATGAATATGAATTCTGATACCGAGCCCCAAAAGAATAAGTGGTTGAAAATGGCAGGTGCCATTGCCGGGGGATCGCTTTTACTGGTATTGGTTGCCGCATTAAAAGATACAGATATAAAAACGAGAAGTTTATCTGGAGCAGAAGGGAATATCGGTTTGGTCCAGGAGTTGGGAAAAGTTCTGTTCACAGATTATGTATTGCCCTTTGAGATAAGCAGTGTGTTGTTTTTGAGTGCGATGGTGGGGGCCGTGGTTATTGGGAAAAAGAATTAACCGCAAAGAAACTAAGACGTAAAGAATACTTTAAAATCGCAATTGTTTTTTATGCCAGTAAACTATTATATATTTCTCTCGGTTGCCCTTTTTTGCATTGGCATTGCAGGGGTACTGACAAGACGTAATGCGATTGTTATTTTCATGTGTATTGAGTTAATGCTGAATGCAGTAAATATTTTACTGGTGGCATTTTCAAAAATGCACCACCTGGCAGGACTGGCTGCAGATGCCGGCTCAAGGGCTGGTTCGGAAGGACAGATGTTTGTATTTTTTATTATGGTGGTTGCCGCGGCAGAAGTTACTGTTGGATTAGCCATCATTGTGATGATGTACCGGAATATACATTCTGTTGACATCAATTTCCTGAACAGGCTGAAGCATTGATTGAATAGTGGACGTATTATAAACGTTAAGAATTGATAGGGTAATTATACTGACTGACTTTTATGAGTAAACTGATTTATTTAGTCCCGCTTTTTCCCCTGATTGGCTTTTTGGTCAACGGGCTTGGCAGAAAGGCATTGTCCCGTTCCATTGTTTCCATTGTAGGTGTGGGATCAGTGCTGGCTTCTTTTGTTGTCAGTCTGCTGATTTTTCTTGAAGTGAAATCTCCTGGTTTTACACCGCAGGTGATTACTTTTTTTGATTTTATCAAAACCGGGAAGCTTCAGATTCCATTTGCATTTCAGGTAGACCAGCTTTCAAGCCTCTTTTTACTGATTATAACGGGCGTGGGTACACTCATTCATCTGTATTCCACAGCCTATATGGATGAAGAGACTGCACCTGATTTCGCCCGATACTTTGCATACCTTAACTTGTTTATATTCTCTATGCTCTTACTGGTGCTGGGCGCCAACTATGTGATCATGTTCATCGGCTGGGAAGGGGTTGGATTATGTTCTTACCTGCTTATTGGTTTTTGGTTTAAGAATGATGCTTATAATGATGCGGCCAAGAAGGCATTTGTTATGAACCGTATAGGAGACCTGGGTTTTCTTTTGGCGGTATTTTGGATGATCGCCCGTTTTGGCAGCACAAATTTTGCTGATGTATTTGCGCAGGCACCCGGGGCATCAGCTGCAGTTTTGACCGGGATTACTTTGTTGCTGTTTGTTGGTGCCACTGGTAAATCAGCACAAATTCCATTGTTTACCTGGTTGCCCGATGCGATGGCCGGCCCCACACCTGTCTCTGCACTGATACATGCTGCAACCATGGTTACTGCAGGCATATATATGATCGCCAGAAGCAATGTTTTATATAACCTGGCTCCCATTACACAAAATATTGTTGCAGTTATAGGGTTGGCTACAGCACTTTTTGCAGCAACCATTGCATTAAAGCAAAACGACATTAAAAAAGTACTCGCCTATTCTACGGTTAGCCAATTAGGTTATATGTTCCTTGGACTCGGTGTCGGTGCTTATACCGGCGCTATCTTCCATGTTATGACACATGCTTTTTTCAAGGCCCTGTTATTCCTGGGAGCAGGAAGTGTAATTCACGCTATGCATCACGAACAGGATATCCGAAATATGGGAGGCTTGAAAAAGTATATGCCAGTGACGCATATCACTTTTCTGCTGGCTTGCCTCGCAATAGCGGGTATCCCTCCGTTTTCAGGTTTCTTCTCTAAGGATGAAATCCTTACTGCAGCATTGCTGAAAAGCCCGGTTTATTATGTATTTGGGGTGATAGGAGCGTTGATGACAGCCTTTTATATGTTCCGGTTATATGCGCTCACTTTCCAGGGTAAATTTAGAGGGACTCATGAGCAGGAGCATCATTTGCATGAAAGCCCGAAAGCCATGACTATCCCATTGATTGTCCTGGCTATTCTTTCTGTGGCGGGAGGATTGATTGGCATACCAGAAGTATTGATGAAAGATGCGCACCGTTTGCAAAGTTTCCTGGCTCCGGTTTTTGCAGAATCTCAGCCAGGCGGTGAAACGGTCAGCCATCTCAGTCATTCGACTGAGTTGATTCTTATGTTTGGTGTTGTGGCGATAATACTTATTGTTATTGTTCTGGCCTGGAGAAAGTTCAGCAACTATACTAAAACAACGGAAACATCAACCGGATTTTCCAGTATACTTGAAAATAAATGGTATGTCGATGAGGTATATGACGCTATTATTAGTAAACCATTACGCTCTTTTTCAAAGTTCCTGAATAATGTAGTTGAGCGACTGGCAATTGACGGCCTGGTAAACGGTGTTGGAAAGGCTGTACAATATGGAAGCCGCCAGTTGCGCCTTATACAGAGCGGGCAGGTAGGATCATATATTCTGATCATGGTAGTGGCAACAGTTTTATTTTTTATCATTCAGTTGTTCTGGAAATCATAAATAAGAGGAATCAACATTATGCTATCGGCTTTTGATAATTTTCCGGCTTTACTCATCTGGCTTCCGCTGATAGGCGGGGTAATCGCTTTCCTTTTAAAAAACGAAGGATCAGTAAAGACCTGGGCCCTGTTTTCTTCTATTATGACCCTGATTGTTATGGGGGTTAGCCTGATGTATACCGAGCCAAAGGATTACCTGTTGAACCAGGTGAGCTATATCTGGTTAAAAGACCTTGGCAGTAGTTTTGGGCTAATGCTTGATGGAATGTCAAGAATACTTTGCCTGCTGACAGCCATTTCATTTCCATTGATTTTCGCCGCAACCTGGAATACACATTATAAGACTCCAAACGCTTTTTACGGATTGATGTTACTTACCCAATGTGGTTTAATGGGTGTATTCCTTGCTACAGATGCTTTGGTATTTTATTTTTTCTGGGAACTTGCATTGATACCCGTTTATTTTCTTGCATCAAGGTGGGGAGGTGAAAAAAGGATCCAGGCCGCATTCAAATTCTTCATATATACTTTTGCAGGGTCCCTGTTATTATTAATCGGAATTCTTTATATATATCTTAAGACACCAAACCAGTCATTTTCACTGGTATCATTTTATAATACAACACTTACTATCCAGGAGCAGGGTTGGTTGTTCTGGTTATTCTTCATTGCTTTTGCCATCAAGATGCCTGTATTCCCTTTTCATACCTGGCAGCCCGATGCATATGAACAGTCAACCAGCGCTGTAACAATGGTACTCAGTGGCATCATGGTTAAAATGGGTGTTTTCGCACTCATTCGCTGGCTAATTCCACTTTTCCCGGATGCCGTAAAAAGCTATGATAATATTGTTATAGGCCTGGCTGTTGTAGGAATGATTTACGCCTCCTGTATCGCCATGGTTCAGGACGACCTAAAGCGGCTGGTAGCATATTCTTCGATTGCACATATAGGGCTCATGTGTGCTGCTGTATTCACGCTGGATCATGAAGCGATGCAGGGTGTTATGGTACAAATGTTCAGCCACGGAATTAATATCATCGGATTGTGGATCGTTGTGGAACTTATTGAACAGCAAACCGGAGTGCGAAAGATTTCTGAACTGGGTGGTGTTGCGCAAAAGGCACCGATACTGGCCATCATGCTGGTGATCATTGCGCTGGCCAATGTAGCCCTCCCGCTTACCAATGCATTTGTAGGAGAATTCCTCATGTTCAGCGGGCTTTTCCGTTTCAATATATGGTATGCGGCCGTTGCCGGATTAAGTATCATCTTGTCGGCTGTGTATACCCTGAATATGATTAAAAATGTTTTTTACGGCAATACAAATACACTTACAGAAACATTCCGGGAGATCACGGTTAATCAGCGGGTGATCCTGGCCGTTATTGTAGTGCTGGTTTTTATGGTAGGGGTTTATCCGGGTCCGATGTTCCAGTTAGTGGAACAAACGACCGATGTGATTTTAAAAAGAATTTCGGCTAAATAATTTTTTGAAAGGCTTATATGAATGCGATCATTTTATCGGCAATCTGGGGTGTTGTAATGATGTATACCGGTGTGGTTACCAAAAAGAAATCCACGCCAAAGGTTGTGGCCATATTGGGCATACTCCTGTTGATTACGGCTAATTGGCTGGAATATGCAGGGCTACCTTTCTTTAATGTACATACCGGAGGTATGCTGGCATTTACCAGCTTCGGACTGGTATTTAACCTGGTTGCGTTCACAGCCACCCTTTTTTATTTCCTTCTTTCCGGATCAGACATGGAAGATGTTGGCGACAATGTTGCTGATTATTTTGCATTGATCTTTTTTGTTTTGTGCGGCGTCTCTATCGCAACTTCTTTTGCCTCTCTTTTAATGCTTTTCCTGGGAATAGAGATCATGACTATCCCTTTGTATATACTCGCGGCAAGTGATAAACGAAACCTGAAAAGTAATGAAGCCGCCCTGAAGTATTTTTTGATGGGAACTTTTTCCACCGGCCTCATGCTCATGGGTATTGCTTTTCTGTATGGCGCCAGTGGCACTTTTTATACAGAAGGGCTTAATCTTGGATTTGGCAGCCTGACCCCTATGGTGATGGCAGGTATGGTACTATTAATGATATCCATGGCATTTAAAGTCTCCGCAGCGCCTTTTCATTTCTGGACGCCGGATGTTTATGACGGAACTCCAACTGTATTTACATCATTCATGGCAACGATAGTAAAAGCAGCTGCTTTTATTGCTTTCCTTCGATTATTCGAAAATGCTTTTGGAAAAATGCACAGCGAGTGGCAGTTACTGATTGCCATCATAACTGCGCTCACATTGATCATTGGAAACCTGACTGCCGTATTCCAGCAAAGTGTTAAACGGATGCTGGCTTATTCCAGTATCGCACAGGCAGGTTTTATGCTGCTGGCCGTCTTTGCCCTGAACAATACAGGCAAGCAAGGTCTGATACTTTATGCAGCAGCCTATAGCCTGGCAACAATTGGCGTTTTTGCGGTACTGATCAAAATGAAGGATTATACCTTTGAAGGATTTAATGGACTGGCAAAATACCAACCTTTATTAGCAGCCCTGCTTACTATATTTTTATTGTCATTGGCCGGTATCCCACTGACCGCCGGATTTTTTGCAAAATATTATATGCTGGTAGCGGCACTTAAAAACGGACAAATGTTCTGGCTGGTTATAGTTGGGATACTTTCCGCTGCTGTGAGTATTTATTATTACTTCAGGGTAATCCAGGCAATGTATTTCAAAGAGGGGAAAGATCCTGAAATCCATGTTTCTGAGGGTTTTAAAACCATTCTGCTGGTTGCCGCCCTTATTATCATTATTCTGGGTATTCACCCGGATTGGTTGCTGAATCTCCTCAATAATTAAGTCGCCAGTCGCCAGTCGCCAGTCGCCAGTCGCCAGTCGCCAGTCGCCAGTCGCCAGTCGCCAGTCGCTAAAAAAAGACGAACAAGGTAAAGTTTTATTTTATAGTTTACGAATGAAGCTATTTTGCAGGCATTCGTGATTTTATGTTGGCGACTGGTGACTGGGGGCTGGCTACTGCTCTTCCGTTTATCAATCTTTTTACGCCCGCTTGGATTCTTTATTTATTTTTATCGTATGAAATTCGTAGATATATTCTCGCTAGCCCTGAGAACCGTAAGGGCCAATAAGCTCCGCACAGGCATTACTGTGGCCATTATTGCTTTTGGTATCATGGCCCTTGTGGGTATAATAACGGCCATTGAAGCCATGAATAACAGCCTCAGGGAGAGTTTCTCAACCATGGGTGCAAATGCCTTCAGTCTCCGGTATAAAGAAAGGCGTATCCGAATTGGTGGAGGTGGTCCGGGAAATGAAGAGATTAAGAAAACGGATAAACGAACGGTTCGGAAACAGAAAAAATCAAATACCGGCAAGATCATCACCTATGAGCAGGCCAAACTTTTCAAAGAGAATTATGACTATCCAGCTAAGGTGAGTATTGGCTTGAACGGTGCCAGAAACCAGACCGTATTCTATGATAATAAAAAAACAAACCCTACCGTAACCATTAATGGAGGTGATGATAATTATCTTCAGCTGAATGGCTATGAAATTGCCTACGGCCGGAATTTTAATAAACTGGATGTTGAGAGCGGGCGAAATGTTTGTGTTATTGGAAAAGATGTAGGGGTAAAATTATTTGGCGATAAATATGAACGGGCATTGGAAAAGGTAATTCGGGTTGGATCAAATAAATACCGTGTTATTGGTATCACTAAAGAGAAAGGTTCCAGCGCATTCCTTCAGGCAGATAATGTTGTTTTTTCCACTTACAGTAATGTAAGGAGACTCTACAGCAGCAAGAACCAGTCGTTCAACGTAGCGGTCATGGTAGACGATGTAAATCAGATGGATGCGGCAATTGGTGAAGCAGAAGGAAAGTTCCGGCCGATCAGGGGTCTTGCCGTTACAGAAGAGAATAATTTTTATACCGATAAGAGCGATAGCATAGCAGAGACCTTTATTAAACTATTGGGAACTATTTCTGCAGCAGCCGGCGCAATCGGCCTCATTACGCTGATTGGTGCAGCCATTGGGTTGATGAACATCATGCTGGTGGCGGTTACGGAAAGAACAAAGGAAGTTGGCCTGGTGAAGGCTTTAGGTGGAAAGAGAAATGCCATCAGGAGCCAGTTTTTATATGAATCCATTATCATCAGTTTAATGGGTGCTGTCATAGGCATTCTCCTCGGCGTTATAGTAGGTAACCTGGTGGGAAGTTTAATGGATACACCTTTTTTCATTCCATGGAAGGTGATCATTTTCG
>JAHEEX010000187.1 GCA_024640465.1 Sphingobacteriales bacterium
TACCCTCGTTAAATGTAAATGCATGCGGCATGGAACTATCCATGGCCATAAATAACTGCTCATTCAGTTTAAACTGTGCATGTTTGATGGTACCGGTTACATCCGGCTCACCAGGTTCATACCTGGCAATCAGTTTCACAGAAGAATGATCAAAGATCCCCGAATAGAATGCAATGGCCTGTTCTGTCTTACCTGCTTGTTCTTTTGTAAACATCAGGACAGGTGTTATTTTCTGCCCGAGTTCAGATTCCTTGCCCAAAGTCAACTGCCAGCTGATACCAAATTCATCGTTTAACCAGCCATATTTTTGACTCCAGGGATATTTATTCAGGGGCATTAATGCATTCCCACCCTCCATTAATTTTTGCCAGGCATTGTCCAATTCATCGGTTGTCTCGAAAACCACATAAAATGAAATGGATGGATTTGGTTTGAACATCGGACCGCCGTTCAATCCCATGAATGTTTGTCCGGCAAGATCAAATGTTACCATCACCGGGGTGTCTGCATGTATTTTCGAATTAGCGAAGATGGTTCCATAAAATAGGGCAGCTTCTTTTGCCTTACCATCAAACCACAGACAGGGGTAAATAGGATTTTTCATGATCAGATTATTAAAATGAAAATCTACCCTTCAGCATATTTCTTGAAATTATTTAAAATAGATTGCCAGCCTGCTTCCTGCAATTCAATTGAATTCATGTCCTCCGCCTCAAATGATTCAGAAATGGCAGTAATACCACCATTTTCCAAAAAAGTAATATCAGCTTTCCGGCCATCTTCCATCGTATATGAAATTCTTTTTAATGGATCAACCAGACTGTATACGCCGATAAAATCAAATCCCATGCTTCCATCTTTTGCTTCCATTCGGCTAAGGAATTTTCCACCTGTCCTCAAATCATTCTCTGCCTTTGGCGTGTGCCAATCGTCTGAAGCATTGTTCCACTTAGTGATATGCGTTGGATCCGTCCAGAGTTTCCATACTTTTTCGAGAGGAGCGTTTATTATTGCTTTAACCGTAATAACTGTTTTATCAGGGGTTGGCATATTGTAAAATTTATGTATTGATGGAAATGAACCAAGTTAATAATTTCTCCCAACACTTTGGATATTTTACCTGGTGTCTTTTGCGGCTAGATTTTATTAATACTATTTCTTTTTTCAAGTGAAATCAATACCCCGCTGCCTATTATAAAAAGTATACCAGTCAGCGATAAAATATCCGGGAAACGATCCCCCAGCAACAGGCCCAGCAATACAGAGAAGATAATATTAGCATAACCAAAAACAGATACGATACCCGCCTTGTCTGCACCATAGGCCTTGGTAACAAAAAACTGTCCGAAAAGCGCGGTACCACCCAACAAAAGCAGGTAAAACCATTCTATACCAACAGGCCAGCGAAAGTCAATAATAAGGAGACCGTTTTCGGGTATGCCACCCAGATAATGAAGCATCAAGGAAATCACCGGGAGTATTACACCGGAAACAAGAAATGATAAAACTATCATTCGGCTGTCGTAATAATTTGCAAGGCGTCCCACAGTAAGATATGCAATGGCAGAACTAACACCAGAAATCAATCCGGCGATATGATAATACCAGGGAAGGTGCATCCCGGGCTTATAAACCATTACCATTCCTGCAAAACCAATCAGAAGGGCTATTAATACGATCTTTCCATGATATTCCCGGAAAAAAAGGAAACTAAACAGGGCGATAAATATGGCAGAAGTAAGGTTATAGGTCATGGCCGTGCCCAAAGGCATGTGGAGGATACAATATAACAAAGTATAGAGGGCTGTGGTACCCATGAGCCCGCGAAACATCAGCCAGCCTGCTTTTCCCCCGGTTTGTTTCGGCGGATATCGGAAAAGGCTAACCGAAAGAAATAATAAACCAATGGCATTCCGGTAAAATACAAGCTGGCCGGCATTGAAACTACCTTTCAATAATTTAGCCGAGGCACCCATGAGCGAAAACCCCAGGGCAGCAAGGAGCATGAAGAAGATGCCTTTATATCGTGGATTCAACAGTAAACCTTGCGGTCTTATTTCTTTGCGGTAAAAACTATGTTTTTTTTACTTTTTATACATTTCTTCTCTCAAAAACTTCACTCTATCATCCTCAATGTATTCATCAAAGCTCATCAGCCTGTCGATGATGCCGGAAGGCGTCAATTCGATCACCCTGTTGGCAACGGTTTGCATAAATGTATGGTCATGGGATGTAAGCAAAACAATTCCAGGAAAATTTACGCAACCTTCGTTAAAACTCTGGATGCTCTCCAGATCGAGGTGGTTGGTTGGTTGATCCAGTATGATCAGGTTGGGGTTCTGCAACATCATACGGCTCACCATACAGCGTACTTTTTCTCCCCCGCTGAGTACATTGGTTTTCTTGGAAATATCATCCCCGCTGAAAAGCATCTTGCCCAGGAAACCACGGAGGAAGGGTTCGTCCGCGTCGGTAACATGTGCCGGAACAAACTGCCTGAGCCATTCCAAAAGGGTAAGGCCTTGGGTAAAAAACTCATTATTTTCAACCGGCAGGTAGGCCTTGGTGATAGTTGTCCCCCACTCATATTTTCCGGCATCGGCCTCCTGAAGTCCATTGATTATTTCAAAAAAACTGGTAACCGCCAGCGGATCGCGACTTACAAATGCGATCTTCTCCCCTTTATTGATACTAAAAGTTACTTTATCAAAAAGCTTCCTGCCATCAACACTTTTCTGCAAACCTTCCACATTAAGTATTTGATTTCCCACTTCACGTAATGGCTGGAAGATCACCCCGGGATATTTTCTGTTGGAAGGTTCGATCTGCTCAATGGTGAGTTTTTCCAAAGCTTTCTTCCGGGAAGTTGCCTGTTTTGATTTTGATGCGTTGGCGCTAAAACGGGCAATGAAGTCGATCAATGCCTGACGCTTATCTTCTGTTTTCTTATTCTTATCACTCATCTGGCGAGACATCAATTGGGATGATTCGTACCAGAAAGTATAGTTACCGGAAAATACCTTGATCTTGGAGCGGTCCACATCTGCCACATGGGTACATACGGTATCGAGGAAGTGCCTGTCGTGACTCACCACCAAAACGATATTCTCATAATCTGCGAGGAAATTTTCCAGCCAGCCGATGGTTTCGATATCCAGACCGTTTGTAGGCTCATCCAGCAACAGGATATCCGGGTTACCGAACAATGCCTGGGCCAGCAATACCCGTACTTTCAGGTTAGAAGGGATGTCTTTCATCAGGCTCGACTGGTATTCTTCTGTAACCCCCAGGTCGCTTAACAGGCTGGCTGCATCACTCTCTGCGGTATAACCACCCATTTCGCCAAACTCAGCTTCCAGTTCACCCGCACGGATACCATCTTCCTCGGAAAAATCAGCCAGTGAATAAATTTTCTCCCTTTCCTGGGAAACTTCCCACATCTTTTTGTGGCCCATCAGCACGGTATTGAGCACGGTTTGCTCATCAAATTCAAACTGGTTCTGTTTTAAAAAAGACATACGCTCACCGGATGTGATTTCCACTGTTCCCTTATTAGGTTCAATTTCACCACTTAGTATTTTCAGGAAAGTACTTTTTCCCGCACCATTGGCACCAATCACTCCATAACAATTTCCTTTTACGAAATTGATATTTACTTCATCAAACAATACCCGTTTGCCATAAGCCAGGGTTATATTTCTTGCTCCGATCATAATATGTAGTTTTTCTGTGGGGATAGGTCCCCAAAAGAGGTTGCAAAGGTACGACTTTTCAGGCCTTTTTCAATACCGGATTTAAGCCAAAAAAAGCGCCACAAGGGCGCTTTTTAATTTAATTATATAATCGACCTATTTACCTCCTTGTAAAAAGAAATAACCAAGGGAAACCCCAAAATAACCATTCTTGTATTTTGTGTCTGTATCATTGGATAAATTCAGCAAACCAAGTGAGTAATTCACTTTCAGCATCAGTCCGCTATTCAGAATGTATGCCGCCATAAAATTGGCGCCTATATCCACCCGGTCGAACTGGCCGGCTCCATTACCAAATTCTACCTTTTCTTCCTGTTCCTGGCTAACCCCGTTGGCGGTTGTAGTAGCAATTGTTTTACCGCTCAAACCAAAACCTGCATAAGGTCCGGCTCCAACCATCAGCCTGTTATTACCCAGTTCAATGGCATAGGCGAAATTTATGGGCAGATCGATATATGATATATTAGACTTGCTTTCTGCATTAATTTGCTGACCCAGCAGATCAACAGATGCATTGGCTTTAAATCCTTTGTCCACATAATACAATTCCGGCATAAAACGAAAGCCGCCTTCACCCAAAGGAATATCTGCAATTAAGCCGGCAGAAAAACTAGTGCGACTCTTGATATCAAAATTAAGCCCCGGAATTCCCGTTGCTAATTCTGTTGATGGTTTGGAAAATACAGCTCCTGCCTGTCCGCCTAAACTGATTTGTGCAGAAGCTGCAGAAGCTATGAATAAAAGCGCTACGGGAAAGATTAGTCTCAGTTTCATAATTGAATTTATTGGATTAACAATTGGGCGCAAAGGTAGAGCCTGTGAGATATTTTTTATCGATTGCATGATTATTTTGTGATTTTTAACAATTTAAAACAGACCCGATGATTGAAATAAATGATCTGGAATTATTTAATATCTTCAGCAGTATATATCACATTTTAATTCATATAGAATGAATAAATCACTAAAGATCATAGTTTTAACCGGTTTGGCTTTTCAATTAACTAACGCTAACAGTCAACCTAAAAAAGAGATTTCGTCAAATAAGCAAGCAGCACTCGCTTCAATTACAAAGCAAGAAGCATCATTGATATCGATGAGTGATAAAATATGGTCTTACGCTGAAACAGCATTAAGCGAATCAAAATCTGCTGCTGTACTTTCTGAATATGCCGAAGCACAGGGTTTTACCGTACAGAAAGGGGTAGCCGAAATGCCAACGGCCTTTATAGCAACTTATGGATCCGGCCTGCCCATCATAGGTATCCTTGGCGAATTTGATGCTTTACCTGGTTTATCACAAAAAGCCAGTCCGGATAAAACTGCTTTAACTGAAGGCGCACCAGGGCATGGTTGCGGACATAATTTATTTGGTTCGGCAAGCCTTGGTGCAGCTGTTGCCATTAAAGAACTCATCCAGCAGGGCAAACTCAGGGGAACCATACGTTTTTACGGCACGCCTGCAGAAGAAACAATCGGTGGTAAAATTTATATGGCCCGGGCAGGTTTGTTCAACGACCTGGATGTATGTTTTGACTGGCACCCGGAAGATAAAACAGACGCCAATACACAAAGCACGCAGGCACTTATCGACTTCATCATTCGCTTTAAAGGAAAGGCAGCCCATGCTGCTGCTGATCCATGGAATGGCGTGAGTGCTGTAGATGCCATGGAATTTTACACCCATGGATTGAACTATCAGCGCGAACACGTGAAGCCTTCTGCCAGGATCCATTACCTCATACAGAAAGCCGGTGATGTGGTAAATGTTGTGCCGGAAAATGCACAGATATGGACAAGGCTTAGAGATACCAAAACAACCGATGTGGAAGAAACCTACAAACGAGTGATGAAAATCGCAGAAGGTGCTTCCACTATGGCGGGAACAACATACACTGTTGAACTGGTTTCCGGTATGCATGAACAGATCGTAAACAGGGCAGGTGCGGCTGCATTGAAAAAAAATATGGATATAATCGGTCCGATAACATATACCGAAGCTGAAAACAATTTCGCAAAAAAGATCCAGGAAGCAACCGGCAAACCTCAGGTAGGCATTGACGGTAGTATCCAGCCATTAGAGGAAACCAGGGTCGACCCGCCAGGCGGATCAACAGATGTTGGTGATGTTAGCTGGATCGTTCCGGAAATTACCCTTCATACGACTACTGCCCCGAAAGGAACGCCCTGGCATTCCTGGGCCGTTGTAGCCTGTGGCGGTATGTCGATAGGCCATAAGGGGCTGGTATTTTCGGCCAAGGCACTGGCCATGACCATGGTGGATGCATTTGAAGATGCGGCTTTGAGGGCATCGGTAAAGAAAGAATTCCTGGAAAGAAAAGGGAAACAGGTGTATAAACCAATTGTTCCGGACGGCCCTCCACCTGTACCTTCAGAAGGAAAATAACAAGGAGGATCAACCTCAAAACAGCTGCCTCCAATTTGCTGGACATACAATTTTATTTAAATAATGTCGTAACTTATAAGTCAAATTAAATCAATTTGCCATGCCCGCATATAATCTTAAGATCAACGGGAAAGAATACCAGACAGAAGCAGCCCCGGATACACCCCTGCTTTGGGTATTGAGAGATAATCTCCGGTTGTCCGGGACCAAATTTGGTTGTGGCATCGGGCAATGTGGAGCATGTACAGTGCACATCGACGGCAATGCGGTACGCTCATGTTTGTTACCTGTGTCTGCGGTTCAGTCATCTAAAATTACAACCATTGAAGGTTTGTCTGAAACTGGCGACCACCCCTTACAAAAAGCATGGGAAGAAGTGGATGTGCCCCAATGTGGTTATTGCCAGGCGGGCCAGATCATGACGGCAGCTTCTTTGCTAAAAAGAAAACCCAAACCCACACTCAAGGAAATTGAAGATACCATGCATGGCAATCTCTGCCGATGCGGAGCTTATCACCGGATACGTGAGGCGGTTTTAGCCGCGAGCAAAATATAGCCATTAATTCTCGCAAAGTCGCAAAGATGAAAAAGGTAATATTAAATGCAAGCTTATTGATGTACTCCTCAGCATTTGACTGGTCACTTTGCGTGAATTTATGTGCTGATTTCTCTCAAAGCCGCAAAGATGAAAAAGATTAAAAGGAATACAAGGATATAGATTTGCGCCTTTGTATCTAACTGGCGCCTTTGCGTGAAAAAAAGTTTTTACAGAATTTAATTAATTTAAACATGACACCTGCACAAAAAAACAGTCGCCGGGAATTTTTAAAGAAAATTTCTTTAACAGGTGGTGGATTAATGCTGGGCTTCCAATGGTACAGCGCCCAAGCAGAAATCCCTTCGATCCTGGTTGCCGGAGATCCCGGTTCTTTACCAGCATTCAATAGTTATCTGTCGATAGCCACAGATGGTATGGCAACCATTTATTCACCCAATCCGGAACTGGGACAGAATATCATGACTTCCTTTGCACAGATTGTTGCGGAAGAATTGGATGCCGACTGGAAAAAAGTACAGGTAATTCAAGCTCCTCTTGACACACAAAAATATGAACGGCAACTTACCGGTGGTAGCGGTGCCATCCCCCATTCCTGGATGAGGCTACGTAAAGCAGGCGCAAGCGCAAGATACCTGCTTATAGCAGCAGCTGCGAAAAAATGGAATGTTCCTGCCGAAGAACTTACTGCCAATGAAGGTTTTGTAGTGCATACAAAAACAGGAAATAAATTGGGTTATGGCGAATTGGCAACCGAGGCTTCTGCATTAACCCTGCCTGCTGATGTTCCTTTAAAAGACCGAAAGGATTTCAAATTGATCGGAAAACCCATAAAAAATGTTCAGAATAAAAATATCGTTACCGGAAAGGGAATTTTCGGACTGGATTATTACCGCGAAGGCATGGTATATGCCGTCATCC
>JAHEEX010000035.1 GCA_024640465.1 Sphingobacteriales bacterium
GTAAAAGGAGCACAGTTCAGAAAAGAAAGCCGCGGCCTGCATTATAATACCGATTATCCTTTCAAAGAGCACCTGGTTCAGAATATCGTATTATAATAAACGGATACAAAAAAATGCCATTTTAAAAAGTTATTTGCCTGATGTATTATATCATTTACGGCCTCTTGTATTTTTTTTCACTGATGCCATGGTTTATAATGTATGGCTTAAGTGACCTGCTGGCTTTTCTTACATATTATGTTTTCAGGTACCGTAAAAAAGTAGTACTGAACAACCTGGCAATTGCTTTCCCGGAAAAAACGGATATTGAAAGAGAAAAAATAGCAAAACAGTTTTACCGGAATTTTTTGGATACTTTGGTAGAGACAGTAAAAATGATTTCCGCCAGTGATGCGCAATTAGAAAAAAGATTTTTACCCAATGAGGAAATGCTGGAGCTTATATGGAAATTTACCCGGCGAGGTGAAAATGTTCAGATCCATGCCATGCACAATTTCAATTGGGAAGTAGTGAACCTTGGCGTTTCAAAAGTATTAGGTATACCTTTTGTAGCTCCCTATATGCCCATTTCAAACAAACACCTGGAAAAAATTTTCTATAAAATGAGGTGTAGGTATGGAACCATAATGGTTCCTGCCACAGAGTTTAAAAAGAATTTTATAAAGTTTGAAAAGGAACATATTAAGGGAAACTACGCCCTGGCTTTAGTGGCAGATCAAAGTCCCGGATCTCCTCAGCATGCGTGGTGGTTAAACTTTTTCGGCAAACCAACTGCATTTGTAACCGGACCGGAAAAAGCGGCCCGTCTTAAGTCTTTACCGGTGCTCTTTGGGAATTTTTATAAGATCAGAAGGGGCCTGTATACGTTTGAATTGAAATTATATACAGAGAATGCTGGTTCTACCAAAGAAGGGGAACTAACTTTAGCCTATGTGAAATATGTGGAAGATTGCATACGCCAGAGGCCCGATAATTATCTCTGGAGCCATCGTCGCTGGAAGCACGCCTATAAACCTGAATATGTAAACAATGTACTCGAGCCCCTGAAAACGTGATATCTTTTTTTAATTCAGCGCGTTCTGCTCTTTTTCTGTTTCAATCTTCTTTTCCTGTAAAACGGAATCCCAACCACCAACAAGGTTCCGCAAATTATGAAACCCCTGTCTTTTTAAAAGGGATGCTGCAATGGTACTGCGATAGCCGGATTTTGACAGGATATACAGGTTATCCTTTTCGTCCAAAACGGCCATAACTCCGGGATCAACCATTGTTTTGAGTGAAATGTTTAAAGCATTTTTTACATGTCCGTCTGCATATTCTGTTTCATTACGCACATCCAATACTATCAGGTGATCATCAAAAGGTATATCCATAGCCAGTTCATCTGCTTCAACCTGGATGATCAGGTCTATCATTTCTCCGGCATTTTTCCATGCTTCAATTCCACCATCCAGGTAACCTGCAATGTTATTAAACCCGGCTTTTTTTAACCTGTTGGCCGTTTCTTCTTCTTTGCCGGGAGGTGTTACCATTAAGATCCTGGATCCGTGGGGTATGAGGCTCAGTGCCCAGTCCTCAAAACGGTCATTTAAGCCAATAAATATGGACCCGGTTATGAAACCTTCGGCAAAGGTCTCATTGTCTCTTGTATCGAGTAATATTAGGTCCTCTGTTTCCGAGATCGTTTGCCTTGCTTGTTCTACTGATAATGCAGTCATGAAAAAAATGCTTAATTAAAAAATGGTAATGTTCCGGCTCGCATACTAGTTTGGTCTTTCTTCAGAAAGCCCCCCTTTTGGGGTGTTTGAAAACTAAAGTTGCAAAAATAAACAAAAAAATAGCCCGGGTGTTCCGGGCTATGGTAATTCATGGAAGGCAATCGTATAACTATTTTAATAAGCTGTCTACAATCTGGTTTATCTGTACAACCCTCTCTTCATTAACCTTGTAGTAAATAAATTTACCATCTCTTTCTGTTTTAACAATACCAGCCCTGCGTAAGATGGCCAGGTGTTGAGAGGCAACAGACTGTTCCAGCCTGAGCTGAATATAGAGGTCAGTAACGGTCATTTTGGAATTTTCATCCAGCATTTTGATTATCTGCTGGCGAAGCTTGTGGTTCAAAGCCCGTAAAACAAGAGCGGCTTTCTTTACATTGATGTAATCAATTTTTACGGGCATTTGACCCTGATTTCCTGTAATTGCCTGTAGCATGTTATCTTTTGATGAACTCACATTCATTTTTAATGGATTAGTATTTGGCATTGATTATTTTAAGTAAGTTAAGATTAGTTCACATTAGAATGCAAATATATTTTACCCATTTACATGACACACACATATTACATTTTTCAGTTATGGAAAAGTCTAATTCAGGTAGCTGGAATCAGGCCCTGGCAGGTGTATAAAACTCCTTAACGTATAAAGGTTCTGAATAGGCCAGGTCGGCGAAAATCCCATTCTGGTAACGTTTCCAGGAAATTGACGCCAATTCTTCAGCGCCTGAAACCAGGGTTTTAAAGGCCGCATTTGGGTGGGAAAATAAGATGGAAAATTTTTCGGCCCCATTGCCAAAAAAGGTGATTTTGTTCGTTTCCAGTGCTGTTGCAAAGCTATCCGGTTGGAGAATGAGCGGGGAGGGGGGGCTTATTTCTTCCAGGCGGCGGTTATACAAGGCCGTAAAAACCTCCATTCTTCTTGCATCGATCATCGGACAGTACAAATCGGCATCCTCATTTTTGCAGGCTTCGGCCATCCATTCAAGCGTGTTAATGGTGATCAATGGTGTCGATAAAGCGTAACATATGCCTTTAGCGCCAGCCATACCTACACGTAATCCTGTATAGGAACCCGGACCATGAATTACGGCTACTGCTCCAAGATCTTTTAGTGGAATTTCTGCTTCCTGCATCATTTCGCCAATGGCCAATTGGAGAAAGGAAGCATGATCTTTCTGGATCCCATTTTGCCGCTCTAAGATCACCGAACCTTTTAAAGCCAGGCTTACTGAAGCAGTTTCAAGGGCTGTATTAATATGGAGAATATAACTCATGATACAGTTTCCAGATTGATATTGATAGATGGGGAAGGTATATATCGTTCGTCCTTTTCAGATAAAACAGACAAGAGGTTAATGATCCGCTGCGACCCGATTTGTTTTGCCCATTCAAATGGACCCAGGGGATAAGAAGTTCCAAGTGTAAGGGCGATATCAATTTCTGATGGAGAACTGATCTTTTCGTTCATGGCAAAACAGGCTTCATTTATGATCATGGAAATTACCCGCGGTGTCACCATTCCCGGAATGTCTGCCACCCATCTCAGTGGCCAATGTAAATCGGCCAACATACTTTCTGCAGCTTCTTTATCGGTTTCCCGGGCCGCAAGTTCCAAAAGAGGGTATCTCAAAAAACCAGGCCATGCATTAATCCGGATTATACCTTTCCTGGTTGAAATTTCCTCTAAAGTCTTGCATACATCGTTAACGAATACAAGCTTTCCGGCTTCAAGATCATCAAAGGGAAAATCTTTAACCAGCGATTCGTCCAGTATAAAATAAGCTACAGGCTTAGTGTTTTCATGTATATTAATGGTATCATGCAAAAACACCACTTCATAATCTGGCGGAAAATTCCGGCTTAAAAAATCCTCTTTTACACCCATATCCGCCCATACAAAAAGTATCTTTTTAGACATATTACAAAAATAGGTTGGTTGATTGCAATAAACTTCGCAATTTTAATAGTTCCCAAAAAAGGAAATATAATATGTCTAAATCAATCATCAATACACCTAATGCCCCTGCTCCTATCGGTCCATATAACCAGGCTGTAAAGGCGGGTAATATGCTATTTATATCAGGCCAGGTGGCTATTAACCCTGCCAGCGGAAATGTTGAAGCTACTGATGTAATTGGTGAGGCGCACCAGGTTATGCAGAACCTGAAAGCCATTTTGCATGAAGCCGGTATGGACTTTCACCAGGTAGTTAAAACCACCATTTTCCTAAGTGATATGAGTTTGTTCTCCACCGTTAATGAGATTTATGCCAAATACCTGAGCGGAGATTTTCCGGCCCGTGAAACAGTTGCTGTTAAAGGGCTTCCCAAGAACGTAAATGTGGAAATAAGTATGATTGCTGTTGAATAGCCAACATTAATCATATCCCATCTTTTAACCTTAATAGGCGTACATTGATGTTCGGAATTTTCTATATGCGATACCTATAAAGGCAGTTTGCATTTTGAGGTAGCCATCAAATAAATTCCCGAAGCATCATTGCTCGTTTACGCCTTAATGCCTGAAATAATTTTTTGGTCAAATAAAATTGTCATATGAAACGCATTTATGCCATCCTTATATGTTTGCTTTCAACTTTTTCAACGCTAAATATTCAGGCGCAAACGGATCCATGGGTTATTAAAGCATCGCAGATAAATCCGGCTGATTACTATGGGATCACGGTTGCCAATGGCATGATCGGCATTGTATCGGCGCCTGAGCCATTCAAGATCAAAGATGTTGTGCTTGCCGGGGCCTATGATAATTACGGACGTGGCAGGGTGAGTAATTTTTTGCGCAGTTTTAACCTGCTGAACATGTACCTGGATATAGATGGTAAAAGAATGGATGCGAAGTCTGTTACAGGATTTACCCAGGAACTGGATATGAAGAAAGCCCGGTTTACCGCAACATTTTCATATGGCGATAAAGCAGAAGTTACCTATTCTTATTATTCACTCAGGCAACTTCCTTTTACAGTATTGATGGACGTTAGTATCAAGGCTAAAAAAGATATCCGGATAGACGCAGCCAGTGTGATGGAAGCTACAGATGCATTACGTGATGTCCAGAATTATTATAATGAGATCGACAGGCCGCATGTAGTAATCAGCCTGCTTACATCTTCTGCCAAAAGCCCTACCGGTAAATTACTGATGTGCGCATCCAATACATTTCTTTTCCCTGACGTGCACGGCAAAGAGCCACGGGTGATACATGAAATGTGGGATAATAATATGCACCTCATGAAATTTAACCGTACCATTAAAGCCGGGGAAACTTACCGTTTTTCCATTGCAGGATCTTCCATTACTTCAGCCCACCATGATGATCCGTTGAATGAAGCGGAAAGGCTTACCATTTATGCAAAATTGGAGGGCCGCGACAGGCTTTTGCAATTTCACGAACAAGCCTGGGCTGATTTATGGAAAGGGGATATTGAAATTGAAGGAGATGAAGTAAGTCAGAAGGATGTGCGGAGTATGCTCTATCATTTATACTCTTTCAGTCGCGCCGGAACCGCATTATCCCCTTCGCCCATGGGATTGAGCGGACTTGGATATAATGGCCATGTTTTCTGGGATACTGAATTGTGGATGTTCCCTGCTGTTTTAATGATGAATCAATCTCTAGCGAAAAGTATGATGGAGTATCGTTACCAGCGGCTTGATGCGGCTAAAAGAAATGCTTTTTCGAAAGGATTCAAAGGCGCCATGTTTCCCTGGGAGAGCGCTGAAACCGGGGTTGAAGAAACACCGGTATGGGCATTGAGTGGCCCATTTGAACATCATATTACCGCTTGCGTAGCTATCGCTGCCTGGAATTATTACTGTGTTACACAAGATAAAACATGGCTGAGGGAAAAGGGATGGCCAATCCTCTCTGCAACGGCCGACTTCTGGGCAAGTCGTGTAGAACGAAACGGCCCGGGGAAGTACGATATAAAAAATGTGGTGGCGGCGGATGAGTGGGCAGAGAATGTAGACAATAACGCATTTACCAATGCAGCAGCCCGTTCAAATCTTCAGTTTGCCACAGCCGCAGCTAAAATCCTGGGAATTGTGCCGGATGCTGACTGGCAACTGGTAGCCTCGAATATTCCCATTCTCCAGTTTCCGGATGGAGTAACGCGTGAACATGCAACCTATAATGGGGAAGGTATCAAGCAGGCTGATGCAAACCTGTTGTCTTATCCTTTAAAAGAAGTAACCGATCCTGTCCGTATACGGAAAGACCTGGAGTATTATTCTGCCCGTGTGCCAAATGAAGGTACCCCGGCAATGACACAGGCAACATTTACCACTTTATATGCCAGATTAGGCGATGGTGAAAAAGCCTGGCATTGGTTCCAGGATTCTTATATCCCCAATCTTAATCCGCCATTCAGGGTAATCGCTGAAACCAAGGGAGGAACAAATCCGTATTTTTCCACTGGTGCAGGTGGGATAATCCAAAGTATGCTGATGGGTTTTGGTGGACTGGATATTACCCCGACAGGTATCGTTCAATTGAAATCAAAACTACCAGCAAGATGGAAGAGCCTTACACTGAAAGGCATTGGGCCGGAGAGGAAGACTTATGTGGTGAAATAAATAGTCATGAGCCCGGAGTCGTTAGTCTTGAGTCAACAGCCAACAACAGTCGATAGTCAAAAAAAAGCCGCCAGTCACCAGTCGCCAAAACAGCCATGAGTCGGTAGTCATTAGTCTGGAGTCAACAGCCAAAGGCAGGTGAATAAGGAAATAAAAAAATTGACAGAAAAGAAAGACCAAAGTCAATTTATCTGAGATATTCAATAGTTAATATTAAATCTGACAGTTGACAGGTTACTTGTATTTGGCTGTTGACTCCAGACTAATGACTATTGACTATTGACTTTTTTGCAGCGAATCCCCTATCTTTATTGTCTCCATAACTGCGTGAGAAAAATTCTGGCCATATTATTATTGGGAGTCCATCTCTTTAACCTTGGGGGATACCGATTGGTATTCAGTAAGTTAGAGAATAAAGTGGGTGACCAAATGGTAGCCAGAATTGACCGGTCGGAATATAATGACAATGACCTCATTGAAGTAAAAGTGCCGGTAAATCTTCCTTATCAAACCAACTGGCAGGATTTTGAGCGGTATGATGGAGAGATCCAGATTGCCGGGGTACATTATAATTATGTAAAACGTAAGCTCCAGAATGATACACTCATCCTGATGTGTATTCCCAATACAGATAAAATGAAGCTGTTCAACGCAAGGGAAACATTTTTCTCCCTTGTAAATGATATGCAGCAAAATGAGCATGGGAAGCAACATCCCTTGCCGGTAAAGCCGGTTAAGATTTTCATGGCTGAATATGTGCCTGATAAAAATGATTTTTCTTTGACTTCACCATTGTATATAAATGCACAATTTATCCCGGCAACAAGTCCCGGTTTATTGTCCATTTACCCGGAAAGCCCAGCACAGCCACCTGAAATGATCTCCTGATCAGGTTCTCCGTTTTTATTTATCGTTTCTATTTTTTCATTTTTTATTGTCGTTTCCATGAATAAAGTTGTGGCATTCATTTGCCTGGCAACTGTTCTTGCTGCCTGCAGCAATGACCAGGATAAGTCCTATGTAAAATTTACCAGCGATCCTTTGCTGTTTAGTAAGACTGTTAAAAACCTGAATGATATTGTACTTGAAAATAATTTTCCACCCATGGTGGCTGCCCGCAATTATGCATATGCAAACATTGCCGCATATGAGTGCATATCTGCCGGTGATCCTTCATATAAGACCCTGTCTGGCCAGATAAAACATATGCCCGTTATGCCAAAACCGGAAAACGGGGATATTGATTTTTCTATGGCAGCGCTGCTTGCGTTTGTGAAAGTGGGCAATGCGGTAACCTTTCCGGAAGGGAGTATGATGAATTATTATGATCAGTTGAATCATATGGCAGACAGCGCGGGAATGCCTGCGAAAGTATTAAAGAGTACGAAAGATTTTTCAGACACAATTGCAGCAGCGATCCTGGCCTGGAGTAAAGGGGATAATTATAGTGCCACCCGGGGAGCTTCACGGTATAGTGTAAGCGATTCTCCTGGCAGATGGATTCCCACTCCGCCAATGTATGCTACAGCTCTGGAGCCACACTGGATGGAAATACGGCCGATGGTTATGGATTCTGCCTCCCAGTTTAAACCAGTAAGGCCACCGGCTTATAACATGAAGGATAAAAACAGTGTGTTTTACAAGGCTTTAATGGAAGTGAAAAATATAGGCGACAGTCTAAGCGATGAACAAAAACATATTGCTGATTTCTGGGACGACAACCCTTTTAAAATGAATGTCACCGGGCATGTTATGTTTGCCACCAAGAAGTTTTCTCCCGCAGGGCACTGGATGAATATCACTGGTATTGGTGCTAAAAAAGCCAATGCCGATTTTAATACTACCGTTGCCGCTTATGCGAAAACAGCCATTGCATTGTTTGATGCGTTCATAAGCTGTTGGGATGAAAAATACCGGAGCAACTATATCAGGCCTGAAACGGTGATCAATACTATGATCGACCAGGAATGGAGGCCATATATTCAATCCCCGCCTTTTCCTTCATATACCAGTGGCCATTCCACAATATCCTCAGCAGCTGCTGAAGTGATGACAGAATATTTCGGGGATAAAGTTTCTTTTACAGATACTTCATTATTGGAATTCGGAATTGCCAATCGTGAATTAAAATCATTCCGTGATGCTGCGCTGGAAGCCAGTATTTCCAGGCTTTACGGTGGGATTCATTATCGTTTTGATTTGGATGCCGGAAACCAGTCAGGGAAAAAGCTGGGCGAGCATATCGTTGGCCGGCTCAGAATGAAAAAATAAATACCCGGCCTAATTTCTATTTAAAAAAAATTATCAAACACTTAGACCATTACTACATGAAAAAGAATTCATTTATCATAATTATGTCCATTGCTTTAATGCTCGTAATGCCGGGCCGGATATTCTCACAAGGATGTGTTGCCATTAGGGGCACAGGCGGAGCTGCATGTATGCGGCCCTTGCAGAACGCGGATTCATCAAGCTGGTTACTGAATATCAATAACCGTTATTTTGAATCGTATAAACATTTTGTTGGGACAGAAGAACAATATGAAAGAGCGGAGAATGGTACTGAAGTAATCAATAATACCTACAACATGGATCTGTTCCTGTCAAAGAACCTAAACAGGAGATGGTCTGTAGGACTTAATATTCCCATCATTAATAACAGCCGATCTTCCCTGTATGAACATGGGGGAAACGCTGCAGGCCCTTCCGGCAGGCATAGTACACATTCATTCGGACTAGGTGACATGCGTGTTGCATTGTATAGCTGGATCATAGATCCTGCAAAGCATACCAAATGGAATGTGCAGGCAGGTGTGGGATTAAAACTCCCAACCGGTGATTACAGGTACCAGGATTATTTCATTAAAAATGATTCTGTGAAAGTGCTTGGCCCTGTTGATCAGTCGATACAATTAGGTGATGGTGGCACGGGAATCACAGCAGAGATAAATGCTTTTTATAATTTTTCCAGCAAGCTGAGTGCCTATGCAAATTTTTATTATCTCGCTAATCCACGTGAACAGAATGGGGTATCAACAGCAAGAGGGGGCGTACCTACTGCGGCCAGTATTTCTTATGGCAGCAATGTAATGAGTGTGCCGGATCAATATATGATCAGGGGTGGTGTGAATTTTTCAGTCAATAATTTTACCGCTTCTGTAGGAGTCAGAAAAGAATGCATTCCTGTGTATGACCTGATAGGCGGAAGCAATGGTTTCCGCAGACCTGGTTATGTTGTTTCCATAGAGCCAGGGCTTACATACCAGATTAAAAAAGTTACCCTTTATTCATTTGTGCCAGTTGCACTGGAGAGAAATCGCACACAAAGTGTTCCGGATAAAATCAAAACTGAGAAAACAGGTGTTTATTCCCACGGTGATGCAGCATTTGCGGATTATGCTGTAAATATTGGAATGGCCATTCGATTCTGAGAGCATCATCTCATTCCAAAAATTGAAAATTTTATCTATGCGAATAAAGATATTTATAGCATTGTCCTGTATTTTTTTATTTATGGAGAGCGGCAGGTCCCAAACAGACCTGGATGCCATCATGATGAATAAAAATCAATTTTGCAACGGACTTCAATACGCACATTCATCCTGGAAAAATTATTGGGAAGGTGAACTGAAAAGAGAGAACCTGAATTTGGGAACTGTAACCACTCAATCGGTTATGTATATGGCTAATTACGGCATTACAGATAACCTCAATATAATGGTTGGAGCACCCTATATCTGGACCAAGCCTTCGGCCGGCAATATGAGCGGCATGAATGGCATTCAGGATATTTCTGCTTTTGTTAAGTGGAGGGCATACCAAAAGAAAATAGGGAAGGGTAAATTGTCATTATATGCGATCGGTGGCATTTCTACGCCTCTTTCAGATTATGTTATCGATTTCCTTCCATTCTCAATTGGCCTGGGAACTACGAATCTTACTGCAAGGGGTATGGTCGATTACCTGGTCGGGAAAATTAATCTTACCGGGTCTGCTGCTTATATCAGAAGGGGAAATGCTGAGCTGGACAGGAATTCTTATTTTGATACGGAACTTCGGCTGACCAATGAAATTAACATGCCTGATGCTGCCCAATACCAATTGCGCGCTGGCTATCGTGGAAAATATCTTATTGCAGAAGGATTATTGACAAACTGGACCACCCTCGGCGGATTTGATATTACCCGCAATAATATGCCATTCCCCTCCAATAAAATGAATAATACCACAGTGGGTGCATATGTGAAGTATACGATAAAACAGCACACTAATCTGTCGATATTGGGAAGCGCAAACTTTACGGTGTCAGGCAGAAATATGGGCCAGGCAAATACTTATAGTGCCGGTGCGTTTTACGCTTTCTATTTTGGCAAAAACCACAAAAAATAAGTTCAAATAAGATAACAAAATAAAGATATGATTAGAGTAAAATATTTTTACATCCTTCTGTTGGTTTTTGTTATTGGGGCAGGCATTTCCTGCTCAAAGGATATTGTGAATAGAACTGATGATGCGCCTGCATTGAGTCCGGCTAATACCGATGCTAATGCCGGCACATGGAAGCCAATTCTCCTGACTTCACCAACAGAATTTGCCGTTGCAGCACCGGGTGCAGTTACCACACCCGATTATGTTGCACAAATCAATGAAATTAAATCCTGGCAGGCAAGGATGACAGAAGAAGATAAAGCGATTGTAAAATACTGGAGCGCAGGTGCCATACTTCGCTGGGGTGAGATCATGCGGGAACTGGTTGCAAAACATAACCTTGCCCCTGTTGCCAATGAAGATGGAACATATCCCGTACCGAGTGCCACTAACCCATTGGCATACCCGCTTTTCCCTTTCGCCAATCCACCTTATGCGGCAAGGGCTTATGCCTATGTTTCTGCTGCACAGTATGATGCATTGGTTGCAGCTTACCACTATAAGAATGTATATAAAAGGGCAGCTCCTTATGTGGTTGATCCTTCTGTAAATGTGCTGATACCAAAATCTGATTTACCTTCTTATCCATCTGAAGATGCAACCGTAGTGGGAGCCGCGGTGGAAATGCTGAAACTGCTATTTCCCGGCGACCAGGATTTTATTCAGCGTAAAGCAGAAGAACATAAACGAGCCAGAATCATGTCTGGCGCCAATGTGCGGAGTGATATTGAAGCAGGAGAAGCTTTGGGTAGGTCTGTGGCATCTAAGTTTGTAACCAGGGCCAGGGGCGACAGAGCGGGTGCAGCGGTTGGGACTCCGGCTATTTGGGCACAATTGGAGCAGGATGCTATTGCAAAAGGTGAAATACCTTGGATCAGCCAGGAAACACCTAAGAGACCACCCATGTTGCCTTTATTTGGTAAGGTGAAAACTTTCTTGTTTGATTCACTTACGGCTATTTCATTACGTCCACCCCCTCCGCCTTCAACCGGAAGCGAACAAATGAAAAAAGAAACAGAAGAGGTTTACCAGTTTATGAAAAATCTCACCCGTGATCAAATTGCAATCACCCATTTCTGGGCAGATGGTGTAAGTACGTATACGCCACCCGGACACTGGAATGCCATTGCTACGGATGATTTTATCACTAAAAATTTCAGCGAAGTGAGGTGGGCAAGGAATATGGCACTGTTGAATATGTCGTTAATGGACGCTGCTATAGTATGCTGGGAAGCGAAATATTATTATTTCAACCCAAGACCGGTACAACTTGATCCGCGCATTAAAACAACGGCGGGGCTCCCAAATTTTCCGTCATACATTTCCGGACATTCAACTTTCAGTGGAGCTGCTGCCAATATTTTAGGACATATCATCCCTGAAAAAGCGGCTGATTATGATGCCATGGCTAAGGAAGCATCCATGTCCAGAATGTATGGTACGATACATTATAGAAGCGACTGTGAAGTTGGTCTTGTGGTGGGTAAAAATGTTGGGAGCTATGCTGTTCAACGGGCAAGAACTGATGGCGCGGAATAAAAATATTATGAAGAATTTCTTATTAACAGGGATGATTCTTTGCCTGGGATGCATAACCGGTTTTGCACAAAATAAACCGGTACAAATTTCCGGTATTGTTAAAGACGAAACAGGTGTTGGCATAGCAGGCGTTTCGGTTATGATACCAGAAATTAAACTGGGGTCTATTACCAATGAAGACGGCAAGTTTTCAATTGGAAATATTCAGCTTAACAATTTCGCTATTGAATTTTCGGTTACTGGTTATCGTAAAAAGTCAGTTTGGATTAATCAGCAGGACCTTGGGCATGAAATCAATATCGTCCTTGAAAAATTCATCCCGGAAATGACCACCATCAGAATATGGGGAAAAAATGATCCCCTTGGATCTGTACAGCGAATGGCAGACGTTTCTGGGACTTTTCTCACAGCGGGAAAGAAAAATGAAATAATCAATATCAGTAATGCAGATGCAAATATTGCATTGAAAACCGGTCGACAGCTTTTTGCCAAAGTACCAGGGGCCTTTGTCTATGATATGGATGGTTCAGGCAACCAGGTGAATATTGCTACACGCGGACTTGATCCGCATCGAAGCTGGGAGTTCAATATCAGGCATAATGGCGTGATCACAAATTCAGATATGTATGGATATCCGGCAAGCCATTTTAATCCGCCGATGGAATCCATTGACAGAGTGGAATTGATTCGGGGTACTGCCGCATTGCAGTATGGAGCTCAGTTTGGAGGGATGATCAACTATGTGACAAAAAAGCCCGATAGCACAAAATCCCTTAGTTACGAGAATTCGACTACCACAGGATCTTACGGACTCTTCAGTACGTATAATGCTTTAAGTGGAAAGTCTGGAAAATGGGCTTATTCTGGATACTTCAGTAAAAGGATTTTCAAAGGATACCGGAAGAATGCATCTTCTGAATTCGATGGGCAGTTTATTTCGGTAGCATACCAGGCCAATGAAAAATTATCAATAAAAGCAGAAATTGGTCATTCGAAGTATATCACTCAATTACCTGGTCCATTAAGTGATTCAATGTTTTTGGCTGATTCTCGTTATTCTACACGTTCCCGGAACTGGTACAGTCCGGACATATACATACCCTCTGTCGCCGCTGAATGGAAATTGGGTTCAAATACAATGATGCAGATTTCAGTTTCCGGTGTTTTTGGTTCGCGAAACAGTGTTCAGTTTATTGGATTTGCTGATGCAAAGGATACTATAAACGCATTAACAAATCAATATAAAAACAGGCAGGTGGATATTGATCATTTCAATAGTTTATCTGCTGAAATGAGAATCAGGCACAACTATTCTCTGGGGAAAATAAAATCTGTTTTGTCTGCCGGCATGCAGTATATGCATAACGATCTGCATCGCAGGCAACAAGGGAAAGGGACAACAGGTAGTGACTATAACCTGAGCCTGGTTACACCGGGATGGGGAAGGGACTTGCATTTCAAAACAGAAAATCTGGCAATCTTTGCTGAAAATATTTTTTATATGAATAAGTCCTGGACTATTTCGCCAGGACTGCGACTGGAATCCGGAGAAACAAATATGATCGGGGAAATTTCATATTATGATTCAGCAAAATTGCCGATATCTATAAAACACCAATTCCCTTTATTTGGTATCAGCACCCAATATCATTTGAAAGAAGACAGCAGGCTCTATGCCGGCATAGGTCAAGCTTACCGTCCAGTGATATTTAAGGATGTGATTCCTGCCAGTTCATTCGATGTTATTGACCCAAACCTGAAAGATGCCTACGGATATAATGTTGAAGCTGGGATAAATGGTAAATGGAAGCATATGTTCAGTTATGATGTCTCTTATTTTCATATGCGTTACAATAACCGGATTGGCAGTATGGTATTGGAGGATGCAAGTGGGAATTCCTATAATTATAAAACAAACACAGGTAATTCTGTTACAGATGGTATTGAGTTTTTCTTTGAAGCAGTTCCGTTAAGAGGAAAGGATAATTTTTCTCTCTCTGTATTCACTTCCACTGCCTGGATGAATGCCCGATATTCCAAGGGATCTGTTATAATAGGGAATAAAAATGTAGATATCACAGGAAATAAACTGGAGTCTGCACCATCATGGATCTCCAGAAATGGATTACGTATTTTTTATAAGAATATCAGCAGTTCCCTGCAATACAGTTATGTGACTGAAACATTTTCAGATCCTTTGAATACAAAAATCCCTCCATCCAATGGTTCTAAAGGCCCCGTGCCGGCCTATGGTCTTTGGGATATTGACGCATCAGCGCATTTTTTAAAATATTTTGAAATTAAACTAGGCGTGAATAACCTTTTGGATAAACAGTATTTCACGAAGCGCCCGACATTCTACCCGGAACCGGGTATTTGGCCTTCGGATGGAAGATCTTTTTATATGACAGTTGGTATTAAGATCTGAAAAGTCAGGTGATAAAAGAATGCACCATAGTGTAAAACTGATAAACATACTGGATTCAAAAAAATATTAAGTAGTTGATTTATATTAAGGGTCATAAACAACAAACGCCGTGATTCTTCACGGTGTTTTTTCTTGTTGCGGTATTTTTAAGACAGTCATTGACCTCAGGTATTAATCCACTATACATTCAAATCTTTAAAATGCATTTAATAAAGAGTATGAAACAAACAAAATCACTTTTTTATATTGGCGTACTAGGTTTGATTCTATTTGAATTAGCCAATGTATTTTTTATCATGCCCATGCCCGGAAGCCAGGAGATGAAGAGTATCAATGCGGCATATTTTTTATATACATGGCGTTGGTTATTCAGGATCTTCTTTTTGCTTATGTTGGTTTATGGTTTTGTTGTTGCAGATTGGAAAAGAAAATGGGTACCATTACTTTTTACGGGGTTGGCTGTATTGGTAATATATATATTCAATTTTCAAATGTCTGCCGACCATATGTTCTATCAGCCTTCTAAAATATTGATGGTACAGGCCACTCAAAATAAAGTTGATTCACATCGCTTGGTAATTGGTGTTGTTGTAAATGAAGAAGCAAAAGCCTATCCCATTCAATTCTTGGGGTATCACCACCAGGTGATGGATTCAATTGGAGGAAAGCCGGCAATGATAACTTATTGTACAGTTTGCCGGACAGGTCGTGTATATGAACCTAAAATAAATGGACATTATGAAAAATTCAGGCTTGTTGGAATGGATCTTTTCAATGCGATGTTTGAAGACAAATCAACAAAAAGCTGGTGGAGGCAGGCAACTGGGGAAGCTGTAGCGGGTAAACTCAAAGGGGCTGTTTTGCCTGAAATTTACAGCACTCAAACATCATTGGAAACCTGGCTTGGTTTATATCCTAATTCGAAAATTATGCAGGCCGACCCTGCTTTTAAATCATCTTATGACACCCTATTTAATTATGAGAAAGGTTTGAGCCGGAAAAAATTAACTGGTACAGATAGTTTGTCCTGGCAAAAAAAATCCTGGGTTATTGGGGTTAAATTGGGTGATCAAACCAGGGCCTATGATTGGAACCAGTTAAAAAAAAGGGGGCTTATTGAAGATACCCTTGCCGGAAAGGAACTGTTTATTTTGCTGGCATCAGATACCAGTAGTTTCTTTGCTTTTGAGAAATCCGGGTTAAAAGGCAGTGTCAAAGTAGAAAAAGACACTATAATCCTAGGGGAAAAACGTTTCCGGCTTGATGGGAAAGGGATTGATACTTCGTTGCAACTTTTAAAAGTGCCTGCATATCAGGAGTTTTGGCATAGCTGGAAATCTTTTCATGCCGGTACAGGCAGGTATTAAACCAATTCCTTCTAATGTAATTAAATCGCTGTAGGTTTCCAAAACCCCCATAGGTTTCCAAAACCCCCATAGGTTTCCAAAACCCCCGTAGGTTTCCAAAACCCCCATAGGTTTCCAAAACCCCTATAGGTTTCCAAAACCTCCCTGGGTTTCCAAAACCCCTATAGGTTTCCAAAAGTAGGGGTACTTTCCAAAAGTTCAGTTAACTTAAGACCGAAATTCTTCCATATGCAATACTTATTTCTGTTAAATCTGTTGTTTCCGGCCATGTTGGTTTTAGCACAAAACCCCGCCACTCCTGATAAGATCTATGATGACCTGTTTGTTGATATTCAAATGGCTAAGATCTATCCTGATGGGAAAACCTTTGTTGATCTGGTTCCTAAAAGGTCGCCGCAAGAAATTATGGCCGAATATAAAAAAATTAAAAAAGCCCCTCCTGCTGATTTTTCTCTGAAAAAATTTGCCGAAGAAAATTTCGAGATGCCAGCCAGCCAACAACTGAAATATGTGACCCGGGAAAAAGATGTTGTGACACACATTCAATCTCTCTGGGCAGTGCTGAAAAGAAATCCGGATAAGCCAATTGATGGCAGTTCCTTATTACCGTTGCCAAATCCATATATCGTTCCAGGAGGGAGGTTCAGGGAAGTCTATTACTGGGATTCTTATTTTACGATGCTTGGTTTGAAAGAAAGCGGCGAAATAAAAACCATAGAAGATATGGTAAATAATTTCGCTTATATGATCAATACATATGGTCATATTCCCAATGGTAACCGGTCTTATTACCTGAGCAGGTCTCAACCGCCTTTTTTTGCCTTGATGGTTGAACTGTTGGCAGAAATTAAAGGAGAAGCAGTCTACGCCACTTATCTTCCTGCTCTGGAGAAAGAATATCAGTATTGGATGATGGGATCTGAAAAACTCGCAGCAGGATCCGCCAATCAACGCGTGGTAAAATTGGCTGACGGAACTTTATTAAACCGATATTGGGACGATCTTGATATCCCCAGGCAGGAGAGTTATCGCGAAGATGTGGAAACCGCTGAGCGGGCAGTGAAATCAATCCTTGCGAACAAAGAATTCAAAAACGAAAAACAAAAAGAAAAAGCAGCTGAACAAATCAGGAGTGAAATCCACCGTCATCTCCGCTCTGGAGCAGCCAGTGGCTGGGATTTCAGCAGTCGCTGGTTTGCCGATAAAAAAAATATTATAACCATTCAAACCACTCAGTTCCTGCCAGTGGACCTTAATTGTTTGTTGTATCAGTTAGAGCTTACCCTTAAAATGGCGTATACTAAAATAACTTCATCAAAATCAGATGTAACTGCACGCAACATGGCACTTGCCGGTCAATATGAAAAACGGGCGAAAGACCGTAAGAAGGCAATTGAACAATATTGTTGGAATGAATCAGCCGGAATATATGCCGATTACAATTTCGTCAGCCAAAAAGTAAATGACCAGGTTAATATGTCGGGCATGTTCCCGCTGTATTTTCAGGTAGCCGACAGGGTTAGGGCAGAAAAAGAACAAAAAGCGGTAATCCGTGATTTACTGAAAGATGGCGGATTTCTTACAACACCTGAATATACAGGCCAGCAGTGGGATGCACCAAATGGTTGGGCGCCATTGCAATGGATCGCTATAATCGGCCTGGAAAAATATGGCTATTTTGAAGAGTCACGGCAGTCGGCCGAACGTTGGGTAAAATTGAACAAATCCGTTTTTGAGCGCACCGGCAAACTCATGGAAAAATATAATGTCACCGATTTGAAACTCGATGCTGGTGGCGGTGAATATCCTTCGCAGGATGGTTTTGGATGGACCAACGGGGTGTTGTTGGCGCTTATTAAAAAATATAACTTTTAAAAGTCGCCAGTCACCAGTCGCCAGTCGGCAAAAACAGCCGTGATTAATAGCAAACAGTACTATTCAATTGGGTTCTAAAAAATACCTGTATATCATCAAAAAGCAATTGAATTCGGCTTTTGACTAATGACTCCCGACTAACGACTCCGGTCTCACGACTCTCGACTTGTTTTTATACCTTTGCTGCCTAACAACTGTTAGTATTCGATTATGCCATATACATCTAAAAACAAAATCCGCATTGTAACTGCGGCCAGTCTGTTCGACGGGCACGATGCAGCCATCAATATCATGCGTCGGATTCTGCAAAGCAAAGGTGCAGAGATTATACATCTTGGCCATAACAGGTCGGTTGCAGAGATTGTTGAATGTGCCATTGAAGAAGATGTGCAGGGTATCGCCATAACTTCCTACCAGGGCGGTCATGTGGAATTCTTTAAATACATGAAAGATTTGCTGGATCAAAATGGATGTGGCCATATTAAAATATTTGGAGGGGGAGGCGGTACCATATTGCCGGATGAAATTGGAGAGTTACATCGATATGGGATAAGCCGTATTTATTCGCCCGATGATGGCAGGCATATGGGTCTCGAAGGAATGATCGAGGACCTGTTGAAGCAATGCGACTTCCCATTGAACGGTAAACCCGATCAGTTCCCAGGGAAGCTTCAATTGGGAGAATGGAAAGATATCAGGAAAATTGCAAGGGCGATTTCGAATGCGGAAAACCAGTCGTTAGTCGTTAGTCGGGAGTCGTTAGTCGGGATTCAACAGCCAAAGGATACAGGTCAGCCGTCAACTGTCAGCCGTCAACCCGTATTAGGGATCACTGGTACCGGAGGAGCTGGTAAATCATCTGTAACAGATGAAATTGTAAGAAGGTTTCTTACATCATTCCCGGATAAAACGATTGCTGTTGTTTCGGTTGATCCATCGAAGAAAAAAACCGGCGGTGCATTATTGGGCGATAGGATACGAATGAATGCCATCCACCATCCACGGGCTTACATGCGCAGCCTGGCAACCCGCGAAAATGATAAAGCGCTTAGTGCATATGTTGATGAAGCCATTGATATTTGTAAGGATGCCGGCTACGATTTTATTATTCTTGAATCGGCAGGTGTTGGTCAGAGTGATGCCAGTATTTTAGATCATTGTGATATCAGCCTTTATGTGATGACGCCAGAGTACGGTGCTCCTTCTCAACTGGAGAAGATCAATATGCTGGATTATGCCGACCTGATTGCCATCAATAAATTTGATAAGGCCGGGGCGCTGGATGCGCTTAGTGATGTGCGCAAGCAATATAAAAGAAATCATGGCTTATGGTCGGCAAAAGACGATGAACTGCCGGTGATTGGAACGATGGCATCTCAGTTCAATGATCCAGGGGTGAATCAGTTATTTGAGAAACTCTTGAACCTGGTACATCAAAAAACAGGAACATTTTTGCATGCTTCGGATAAACCCATTATTCAGTCTTCCGCTACTTTACGTTCGCTCATCATTCCTCCTGCGAGGGTTCGTTACCTCAGTGAGATAACTGAGAATATACAGGAATATAATCAACTGGTAGAACATCAGAGTGCGCTGGCATCCAAATGGTACCAGCTGCAGGGAACGCTGGATTTCCTCAAATCAAATGCGGATGGTGAATTAGCCAAAAAAATTGAATCAGAAATACAATTGGTTATTGAAAGATTAACGCCTGTAAGTAAAAAACTGATAACACACTGGCCTAAAAAAACAGAAGCGTATAAGAAAGATCTGTATGAGTATAAAGTGAGGGATAAAGTGATCAGCCAGCCAATGTACAGTACCAGTTTGTCGGGCACCAGAATTCCAAAGGTGATATTACCGCGGTTTAAAGACTGGGGAGATATCCTACGCTGGCAGGCACAGGAAAACGCACCTGGTCATTTTCCATTTACGGCCGGTGTTTTCCCACTCAAGCGGGAAGGAGAGGACCCTACAAGAATGTTTGCAGGGGAAGGCGGGCCGGAAAGAACCAATAAGCGGTTTCATTATGTTTCATTGGGGCAACCTGCAAAACGATTGTCAACCGCTTTTGATTCGGTTACGCTTTACGGTGAGGATCCTGCTGTGCGGCCAGATATTTATGGAAAAGTAGGGAACAGTGGGGTAAGTATTGCTACTGTTGACGATGCTAAAAAATTATACAGCGGATTTGATCTCTGTGATCCGAAGACCTCGGTTAGCATGACCATCAACGGCCCTGCACCAATGCTGCTGGCTTTTTTCATGAACGCTGCCATCGATCAGCAGTGTGAGAAATGGATTACAGCCAATGGGCAATGGCCGGCGGTTTTGGAAAAAATCAACCGGAAATATCCGGGAGAAACCAAACCGCGTTATTTCAATCCGGATGCACCCGAAGGATTACCTGAAGGCAATGACGGACTCGGATTGAAATTGTTGGGAGTAAGCGGAGATGAAGTATTGGATGCCGATGTTTATGCAAAGCTCAAAGCAGAAGCCCTGATGCAGGTACGCGGTACCGTTCAGGCGGATATTTTGAAAGAAGACCAGGCCCAGAATACCTGCATTTTCAGTACGGAGTTTGCTTTAAAATTAATGGGCGATGTCCAGGCTTATTTTATAGAAAAGGATGTGCGCAATTTTTACAGTGTTTCCATCAGCGGCTATCATATCGCGGAAGCAGGAGCGAATCCTATATCCCAATTGGCTTTTACACTCTCCAATGGGTTCACTTATGTTGAGTATTACCTGAGTCGCGGTATGCATATTGATGATTTCGCACCCAATCTGTCTTTCTTCTTCAGCAATGGCATGGACCCTGAATACAGTGTCATCGGACGTGTTGCCAGACGCATTTGGGCCAAGGCCATGAAATATAAGTATAAGGCGAACAAACGAAGTCAGATGTTGAAGTATCATATTCAAACATCCGGCAGAAGTTTACATGCACAGGAAATTGATTTCAATGATATTCGTACAACTTTGCAGGCGCTATATGCGATATACGACAATTGCAATTCGCTGCACACAAATGCATATGACGAAGCCATCACTACACCCACAGAAGAAAGTGTGCGGAGGGCAATGGCTATTCAACTGATCATCAACCGGGAACTGGGAACAGCCAAAAATGAAAATCCAAACCAGGGATCATTTCTTATTGAAGAGTTAACGGATCTTGTTGAACAGGCTGTTTTGACGGAGTTTAACCGGTTGACGGAAAGAGGTGGTGTATTAGGCGCGATGGAACGGATGTACCAGCGAAATAAAATCCAGGAAGAAAGTTTGTATTACGAAAACCTCAAGCATAGCGGAGAATTGCCGGTTGTGGGAGTTAATACTTTCCTGAATAAAAAAGGCAGCCCTACCATCATCCCGGGTGAAGTGATCAGGAGCACGGCGGAAGAAAAAGCATTACAAATTCAAAACCTGGAATTATTCTGGAAGCGTAATGCAGCTGTTTCTGAAAATGCGTTAAAAAAACTTAAGGCGGTAGCTGTAGAGAATGGCAACATCTTTACAGAATTGATGGAAACCGTTAAATACTGTTCTTTGGGACAGATTACACATGCATTATATGAAGTAGGTGGGCAGTATCGTCGAAATATGTAAAATCTATTTTCATGTTTTGTTCTATAAAAATGACAATAGTTGGTATTAAATGGGTATGGTTAAAAATTTAAATGAAAGGTGCCAGGTATTGTTCAAGTGGTCTTCTGCTTAATATGTATTTTCAGGTTTTTAAAAGATTGCATTCGATATAGCTTCTCGGCTTCCATTGGTTCGGAATTTTTTTTTCAGTAGCCTTAAGTCTGAAAATTAAAATGCAAGGCCACTGAGAGCCACGGAGATAATAGAGTAACACAGAGAAAATAGAAAATATCCTCTGCGGCCCTCATTTCTCTCTCTGTGGTCCTCTGTGGGCTGGAGATTATTATGAGACAATTTCCAATAATGGGGTATAAAATGTTTTTAAAGAAGTAAAGTAAACAGTTAGAAATAATAAGGATGCTTTAACCTGTTATTCTTCCGGCACTGATACGAGCCGGGAAATTATTTCTTTAATCATTGAATGAATGTAGGCTCAAAATAAGTAGGCAATCCATTGCAGTTTAATAAAACCTAAAGCCAATTTTTAGTAGCCTGTTATTCGCTGCGAAAGTGTAAGCAGAGATTCTTCTTCAGCTACTTTTCGGGTGGGAATACCATCTACATATGTCCACCTGACCAATCTGATGCATCCATCAGCAATTTCAAGGCCGGTAATGGTGCCATCAG
>JAHEEX010000188.1 GCA_024640465.1 Sphingobacteriales bacterium
GTTGATGTTCCTAAAGCGGCACAAACAGAATTCAGGATCGGATATATAACCGGATTAAAGTATGATGCAACAGGAGAATATTACAAAGCAGGATTAATGAATTACCCACTGGGAGCCTCTTTTAATAGTATTCTTAACCAAAACCTACGGGAAGTAAAAGGGTGGACATATGGAGCACGATCAAGTTTCACTGGCGATGAATATACAGGTGATTTCACTTTCAGTTCAGGCATCAGGGCAGATGCTACAGACAGCGCCCTTGCGGATATTCTGAGAGATATGAAGAACTATTCAGCCAATGGAATTAAACCGGAAGAATTAAGTTTCACCAAAAATGCAATCGGACAACGCGATGCATTACAGTATGAAACCGGCTTTCAGAAAGCAGGTTTCATCGGCAGGATTTTGGAATTTAATTTGCCGGGAAATTTTGTTCAAACACAAAATAAGATCCTGTCTGGCATGACCAAAAAAGAAATAGATGCTTTGGCAAAAAAATGGATCACAACTGATAAGATGAATATCCTGCTTGTTGGTGATAAAGCCAGGATACTTCCGGGTTTACAGAAATTTGGCTATGAGATAACTGAATTGGATGTTGATGGTAATCCCAAAAAATAATCAATCAAATCCATAAAAAAAACTGCCTGGATCGGGCAGTTTTTTTTTATGGAAGAAATTTAATCATTCAATATTCCATTGTATAACCTGGTTATTATTTTATAACTTCCTCTATAACCTTACCAACACATCCATTTGGCATCTGGATTTTTAATATGGCTGCCAAAGTAGCAGCAATATCAGTCATATAGGTTTCGCGATACATTTTACCGGGCTTAATTCCCCATCCCATCCATACAAGCGGAATATGCGCATCATAAGGATACCAGGTTCCATGGGTAGTTCCTGTTTGTAATCCATAAAAAAACTGGGGCTTAAGGATTATTTGAATATCGCCACCTCTTTTTGCATTATACCCTTTTATAAACATTTCTTTTGCACCAAGCGGTATATTAGCCGCACTGATATTGCGATTATCAAATGCCAGCAAAACATTTGGATCCTTATTGAGTTCGTCAATGATGAATTTCCGAACAAGTTCAAGATCCAACTTAGCACTATCAATGGTTTTATAATTCAGGTACAATTGATAATTATCAGACGCTTCAACAATATTCTTCAAACCAAATTTCGCGATGGCTGCATTCTCTGCTGCACTTTTCCCATAAGGGATGACACTGGCAGGAATTTTATGTTCCTTTAAAAAACCCGGCGTATGTGCTACCCCGTGATCCGCAGTGATAAAAAATAAATATTGCCCTTTTCCAACCTTAGCATCCAGGAACGCAAAAAATTGTGCAAGGTCTTTATCCAGCCTCAGGTAGGCGTCTTCTATCTCTACAGAATTAGGACCGTATTGATGCCCGATATAATCAGGAGAAGAAAGGCTCAAAGCAAGAAAGTCTGTGAACTCATCCTTTCCAAGTTCTTCCGATAACAAAGCAGATTTTGCAAACTCCAGTGTATATGTTGGCCCATGTGGAGTACTTGAAATAGCATTGTAATTTTTACCCACTTGAGCGGAAAGCAAATGCGGGAATCCCGGTTTTGGATCATAGCTTGATTTGCCTTCATAGGGCTTATCATCCGCATCACTTTGCACATAACTATTAATAGGATAAAGCGTATTCCAATCCATCCTGTAAAAAGAATCTACTAATTTGCGACTATTGAAACTATTAACCCAGACAGGTAACTCATTCATATAATATGTACTGCTCACCCAACTTCCCGAAGATCCATCATACCAATATGCAGCATTAGCAGAATGTCCGGCCGGAAGTATCCCCCCCCTGTCTTTAATGGCTATACCTATCACCTTCGATTTAAAATTTGTAGCCAGTCGCATCTCGTCTGTAATGGATGTTGCCCACATATTGCGAGGCGACATTGCCATTGCCTTTTCATTACCACCAACTGTTTTTTCTGTTGGATCTTCTACGCAATAAACCGTACGACCTAAACTTCTATCATACCATTCGTTTCCCATTATGCCGTTAATAGCCGGAACAGATCCTGTGTAGACAGAAGCGTGCCCGGCGGCTGTAACTGTTTGAGCATAAGGGATAAAGGTATTTTCGCAGGCAAAACCTTCTCTGAGTAAACGCTTAAATCCATTTTCACTATATCGGTCATAATATCGGTAAAGAAAATCCCAACGCATTTGATCGACCATTACACCAACAACCAGTTTGGGCCTGTTGAGGGTGGTTTTTTGTGCCTGTAATGATGGGAAAGTAAGAGCCAATAAAGAAAAAGCCAGGAGCATCTTTTTCGGATTCATATAGATTTTTTTCACGTTGGGTTCAATTTGTCAAATGTATTGGAATTATCGGTTTTCTAACCTTATCAGGTCTTATTTAACCTATAATTGGTCTTTATCATTGAAAACTTAGGCCTTTTTTGGGCTAAAAAAACGTACATTTGCCGCAATTTTGAACCATTAATTATTTCTTCCTATGGCTGATATATTTGATCGTTTACTGAAGAACCAGGGCCCACTCGGCCAGCACAGAGAGAGGGCACATGGATATTTTGCTTTCCCAAAACTTGAAGGAGAAATTGGCAGCCGGATGAAATTCCGTGGTAAAGAAAAAATCGTTTGGAGCCTGAATAACTACCTGGGCCTGGCAAACCACCCGGAAGTTCGTAAAGCGGATGCCGACGCAGCTGCAAAATTTGGCCTGGCATTGCCCATGGGAGCCCGAATGATGAGCGGAAACAGCGATCATCACGAACAACTGGAAAGGGAACTTGCCGCATTTGAATCAAAAGAAGACGCTATTTTGTTGAATTTTGGCTACCAGGGCATTTTTAGCCTTATTGATACTTTATGCAGCAGGCACGACGTAATTGTGTATGATGCGGAAGACCATGCCTGTATTATAGACGGACTTCGCCTGCACCCCGGACATCGGTTCGTTTACAAGCATAATGACATTGAAGATTGTGAAAAACAACTCCAAAGGGCAACCGCTTTAATTGAAAAACAAAATGCCGGCGGAATCCTCCTGATTACTGAAGGTGTTTTTGGAATGGCCGGAGATCAGGGCAACCTGAAAGACATCGTTGCACTAAAAAGTAAGTATCAATTCCGTTTACTTGTTGATGATGCACATGGATTTGGCACATTGGGAAAAACAGGGGCCGGAGCCGGAGAAGAACAAGGCGTGCAGGATGAAATTGACCTATATTTCTCCACTTTCGCAAAATCCATGGCTTCCATTGGCGCTTTTGTTGCAGGTCCAAAGAATATTATTGACTATATACGCTATAATATCCGCAGCCAGATCTTTGCCAAATCACTTCCCATGCCACTGGTGATGGGTAACCTGAAAAGACTGGAATTACTTCGCAATCACCCTGAGCTTAAAGACAAACTTTGGGACAATGCAAGGAAACTGCAAAAAGGATTACGGGATAAAGGGTTTGATATTGGTAAAACAGATTCAGTTGTTACACCCATTTATATGAAAGGCGGAGTGGAAGAAGCTACCGCAATGGTTATGGACCTGAGGGAAAATTACAATATATTCTGCTCCATTGTTGTGTATCCGGTAATTCCTAAAGGACATATCATTTACAGGCTTATTCCAACAGCGGTGCATACTGATGAAGAAATTGCACTAACATTAAAAGCCTTCGAAGAAACTAAAGAAAAACTTGATTCAGGTGCTTATAAAGTGGAAGCGATCCCGGATATGGCAGAAGCACAAACCGCATAATACATCCCGCTTATTTATTATAAGGTCCTGCAGATTGCAGGACTTTTTTTGTGCCCTTTTCGCGCCTTCTTTTTCTTAGCGGTTAAACATTTGACATAAAAAAAGGGCTGGATGGAAATCCTGCCCCGTTTAAAATCCAATATCCTATGAAAAACCAAACATTAGACAGCAATAATGCCTTATATGTTGCTTTTGCACTGAAAAATATTGAACGGGCAGGTATAATAAAAAAAAAGAGGCCAGGATAGAAATCCAGCCCCGTTTTAAATCCAATATCCTATGAAAAACCGTATCTATAACGGGGGTAATTAACTTTTTATTGTATAATTATTTCCAGGAGGGCACAAATTTTTTCTGATAATCAGAAAATGCCTGTTTCCCATAGTACCCCTCCCCAAAATATTTCAACAATAATTCCATATCCGGTATCTCGAGGTAACCAGGAATAGCCTGTGGTACCATCCCTTCAACCGGTATAAAGACCGTTGTGGGAAATGATAATTGACCACGAGTAAGAAAAATGGAATAGTCATTCATCCGGACTGATGCATTATATCCATATGTTTTCCCCAGCCAACTGAGGTTTTGTTTGGTTTCAGCATCAATTTTAACGGGATAGAAATTATCCTGTATATATTTTATAACCTGGGGGTTCGAGTAAGTTTTCTTATCCATAACCTTACACCAGCCACACCAGCTTGTATAAAGATCTATCAGTACAGGCTTTTTTTCTTTTTTCAGTAAAATCTCCACTTCCGCAAGGGAAAGCCATTTAAGGGTTTCCTTGGTTGGAACCGGTTTGTTGGCACTGGTTGCGGCCATTAGCACAATTAGTATGAAAATCAAACTTACTTTCTGCATAGTATTTTGTTTATTTTCATGGAATACGATTACAAAGGTATCCCCAAAATCATGCGAAAAATACTTGTAGCGGCTACAGGAGCCAGCGGCGCCATCTATTTTAAGGTTTTATTAGATAAACTGCTGCTCATTAAAGGCCAATGGAACGAACTGGCTGTTGTGATGTCTGATAATGCCCGTGAGGTCTGGGAAACAGAACTCGGGAACAAAGAATACGATCACTATCCATTCACTTTTTATAATAAAAACGATTTTTCCGCCCCTTTCGCATCAGGCTCCGGGCAATTTGATACCATGATTATCATCCCATGCTCCATGGGTACCCTGGGGAGAATCGCCGGCGGCATTTCTAACGACCTGATAACCAGGGCAGCTGATGTTATTTTAAAGGAAAGGAGGAAACTGATCTGTGTGGTCAGGGAAACCCCATATAATCTCATACATATCCGGAATATGGAAGCTGTTACCCTTGCGGGTGGCATTATCTGCCCGGCAACACCATCTTTTTACAGCCGGCCTGAGACCATAGAAGATGTAGCATCTACCGTTGTAGACAGGGTCATTGACCTTGCGGGGTTGGATATTTCTACATTCCGTTGGGGCGGGAACGGTTGACGGTTGACGGTTGACGGTTGACGGTTGACGGTTGACGGTTGACGGAAACAGCCAATACAGCTTTTTAATACAAACAGCCAAATGCATCATCAGAATGTATTTGGCTGTTGACTAATGACTCACGACTATAGACTACCCCTTGGGCTGTTGACTAATGACTCACGACTATAGACTACCCTTTTGGCTGTTGACTAATGACTAAAGACTAACGACTCCTGTATTCGGCTGTTGACTGGCTACTGGTGACCGGCCACTCTTTTACTATCGCAGATCTATCACTTCCACACCTGGATAATTCTTTGGATCAAATACAAAAGTGTTGTCCGGGATATCCGCGTTGGTCGACATGGAATTGATCGAGTAGGTATACCTGTTACCATTCTTTTCAAAGACTTTTGTAGATACGATCGATTTTGCAACTTTGTCAACTTCAATCTGCACCTTAAAGAAAGGTTTTGTTTTATCAATTGGAGTCAATTCAATCACCTGGTATACTTTACCCCCTCTTGTTACATCTTCATTCTGTATATAGAGAAAATCCTTGTCGTAGAAATTGGTGAATAATTTCTGTGGGGTAATATTGCCTGCACTATTATCCAGTGTGGATACCTGTACCTCATTGGCACTTTTATCATAGGTCCAGACGGTTTTGCCATCGCAGATGATTTCCTGGCCAGTGATCAACACTTTATATTTCATTCCCTTCATGGATAAAGTGCCTGTCTTTGTTCCCTGAGCTTTGCCAGCAGAGTTTTCAACCTTCAGTGTGAAATTAGCCTTTACTGTTTTATATGTTTTGAACTTGGCGCTAACGGCGTCCAGGATTTTTTTGGCTTCCGGGTCGCTCTTACCTAAACCCTTTGGTGCTTGCGCAAATAAAGCGGGAATTACAAACAACATAATGGCAAGAACAGATATATTTTTTTTCATGAATGACAAGTTTACCTTTTTGAAAGTGTGCAAAGATATTTAAACTTAGATGGTTTTAGGAATCAAATGGTTTACAGCACTGCCCGATATTAACGAAACTTTTCAGACCATCGATTGAAGGTATTGATCAAGGTCCATTTCGGTTTTGTACAAAACATCCCTCACTTTACTGCCCTGGCTTGGCCCTACAATGCCTGCAGCTTCCAGTTGATCCATTAGCCTGCCAGCCCTGTTATATCCCAGTTTCATCCTTCTTTGCAGCAGGGATGTAGAGCCCATCTGGCTTTGTACGATCAACCTGGCGGCATCCTCAAATAAGGGGTCACGACTGAGCATATCAAAATCCCTACCCTCCATTTCCTTTTCATCAATATATTCAGGAAGCAGGAACGCCTGCGGATATCCGCGTTGTTTACCAATACTTTCAACCACACGTTCCACTTCAGGTGTATCAACAAATACACACTGCAACCTGGTGATTTCCCCATTGTATGAGATCAGCATGTCCCCTCGCCCAATCAGTTGCTCCGCCCCACCTGTATCAAGGATCGTCCTGCTGTCTATCTTCGAAGATACTTTGAATGCGATACGAGCAGGGAAATTTGCTTTTATGGTACCAGTGATGATATTTACAGATGGCCGTTGTGTTGCAATAATGAGATGTATTCCAACTGCACGTGCAAGCTGTGCCAGTCGTGCAATGGGCATTTCAATTTCCTTGCCGGCTGTCATAATAAGGTCAGCAAACTCATCAATTACCAAAACGATAAATGGAAGATACTGATGGCCTTTTTCAGGGTTTAGTTTCCTGGCAACAAACTTTTCATTGTATTCGCGGATATTCCGGCAACTCGCCTCTTTAAGCAGGTCGTAACGGTTATCCATTTCAATACAAAGGGCATTGAGCGTATGTACTACTTTCTTGGTGTCGGTAATAATGGCTTCTTCTTCTCCGGGTAATTTGGCCAGGAAATGTTTTTCAATGGTCCGGTATAAACTAAGTTCAACTTTTTTGGGATCCACCAAAACAAACTTCAGTTGCGACGGATGTTTTTTATACAACAGCGAAACCAGTATGGCGTTTACCCCAACTGATTTACCCTGTCCGGTTGCACCAGCCATTAATAGATGTGGCATGGTTGCCAGGTCAACAATAAAGTTTTCATTATCGATGCGTTTGCCCAAAGCAACGGGCAATGAAAAATTATTATGTTGAAATTTTTCTGAAGCTATGAGTGTCTTCATACTCACAATACTCTTTTTCACATTGGGCACTTCTATACCAATAGTACCTTTTCCCGGAATCGGTGCTATAATACGTATACCCAATGCCGAAAGGCTTAATGCAATATCATCTTCCAGGTTTTTGATCCTGGAAATCCGCACACCAGCG
>JAHEEX010000036.1 GCA_024640465.1 Sphingobacteriales bacterium
ATGATCAATCATTTTTGCGAGTTCGTGAACTATTGATGACATAAGAAATAAATTATCGGTTAATAGAAAAAGAATTATATCGATTTGTCAAATTCATTTGGCCAGTCTTCCTGTTTGAGCTTAACAGCTTTTTTAAAAACATCAACAGTCATCTGTTCTTTATACTTTTTCATTTTTCTGGCTACCTGCAGATCAGAAACAGACAGGATTGATGCCGCCAGGATCGCCGCATTTTTTGACGCATTGAGGGCTACAGTTGCCACAGGAATGCCATTAGGCATTTGTAGAATGGATAAAATGGAATCCCATCCATCAATTGAATTGGATGATTTTACGGGAACGCCAATGACTGGCAGGGTAGTAAGAGAAGCAACCATTCCAGGAAGGTGGGCTGCCCCGCCAGCACCGGCAATGATCACTTTAAGTCCCCGCTCTCGTGCTGTTGTAGCGTAATCGACCATTCTAAGTGGAGTTCGGTGCGCTGATACAACAGTGAGCTCAAAGGGGATGTCAAATTCAGTCAATTGTACTGCTGCTGCCTGCATCACAGTTAGGTCACTGTCGCTGCCCATAATGATTCCAACGACGGCTGTTTTTTTTGCTTTAATAGTTGTTTTTTTTGCCACTGTTCAGCTTTTTTGCGATCAATTTAAAAAATCCGTCCTGAAAATAAGCATAAATTCACTTATATATGACCGTTAGTCCTTACCGGTGCCTTTTATTTTCAGTAACTGTTTTATTTTTTTAGCCTGGAGCAATAGATCCTGTTTATCCTTGCTAATGACTGTTACATGACCCATTTTTCTGCCACCCCTGGTTTCTTTTTTACCATAAAGGTGTACAAATGCGTTATCGATCTGTAATACTTCTTCAAGGCCTTCAAAAACCACATCACCCCTGAAGCCTTTTTCTCCAACCACATTAAGCATAATTGATGGTAGTATAGCATCCGTATTCCCCAATGGGTATCCGAGTATAACCCTGAGCAGCATATCAAACTGGGAGCTGAAATGGGCTTCTATGGTATGATGACCGCTGTTATGTACCCTGGGGGCAGTTTCGTTAACAAATACATTCCCATCTTTATCAACCAGCAATTCAACGGCAAAAAGGCCTGGTGATTTCAGGTTCCGGGCAACAGAGAGGGCAATTGCTTCGGCTTTCCAGAGGGTTTTTTCCGGAAGATCGGCCGGGCAAAGCTGGTAGTCAAGCAAGTTTAAGACAGGGTCAAATATCATTTCAACCGGCGGGAAAACTGCGGGTTCACCTTGTTGGCTGATTGCTACAATTAAAGCGAGTTCTTTTTGTACCGGAATCATTTTTTCCAGGATTGAAGCCTCATCGAATCCATTGTCAAGGTCCTCTTTTTTATTGATCATCAGAACCCCGCGACCGTCATATCCTCCGGTGGCTAACTTTTGCACAGCGGGCAGGAAATCGGCCATAGCCTTAAGTTCTGTTTTACTTTGGATGATTTTAAATCCCGCGGTTGGGATCTCATTTTCTGTATAAAATCCCTTCTGCAGGATTTTATTTTTAATAATTTTCAGCGCCTTTGTATTTGGAAAAACGCTTGTTCCTTCCGCCTCCAGTTTTTCCAATGCTTCGATATTGACATTTTCAATCTCTATGGTCAGGGCATCTACTTTTTTGCCAAATGCATATACTGCATCAAAATCACGAATATCACCCAGTATAAAATGATGGCATAAATGCGCTGCCGGGCATTCTGCATCATTTTCCATTACCCAAGTATCTACAGGGTAATTTGCCGCTTCCTGTAATAACATCCTGCCTAGTTGGCCTCCGCCTAATATGCCCAGTTTTTTCATAATGTGGGTTTGCTCGGTGAAGATAATAAAGGGATCGAAAATCAGCGGTTTGTTTGCAGAAAGGTTTTTTTATCTTTGTTCCTGATGGTGCCGGATTATCCATATAAGCCCTTTACCGATAAACGTGGTGGCTATTTTCTTTTAATGGAAGTACTTGCCATGGATAAGCATGCCTGATCTTACAGTTTCGGGTTCTTCTCTTATTTAAAGGCTTTAAAATCATTTCAAAATGGATTCCATCCCAGTTATCAATAAAAACGCGACTGCACAAACCGATTTTCTTCCCCTTGAAGGCACTGATTATGTTGAATTTTATGTGGGCAATGCCAAGCAGGCAGCACATTATTACCGCTCAGTTCTTGGCTTTCAGCCCCATGCATATGCCGGTCCGGAAACGGGTCAGAAAGATAAGGTCAGTTATGTGGTAAAACAGCAAAAAATGCAGTTTGTTTTTACCACACCGCTGAAAACAGACCATCCCATTTCCGAACATATTCACCGGCATGGAGACGGGATCAAGGTACTGGCATTGCGCGTTCAGGATGCCACAAAGGCCTGGGAAGATACCACTGCACGGGGCGGAAAGTCGTACCAGGAACCTCACAGTTTAAAGGATGATAATGGGGAAGTGATTATAAGCGGTATCCACACATATGGCGAAGTGGTTCATATTTTTGTGGAAAGAAAAAATTACCATGGCGCATTTATGCCCGGTTACAGGGAATGGAAAACGCCCCATTACTCTAATACGGAAACCGGGCTGCTCTATGTAGATCATTGTGTGGGAAATGTAGGCTGGAACCAGATGAATCCCTGGGTAAAATTTTATGAAGAGGTGATGGGCTTCAGGAATATCCTCACTTTTGATGACAATGATATTTCCACTGAATACTCAGCCCTGATGAGTAAAGTTATGAGTAACGGTAACGGATACGTTAAGTTTCCCATCAATGAGCCAGCTGAAGGAAAAAAGAAATCTCAGGTGGAAGAGTACCTTGAATTTTATAATGGGGAAGGGGTTCAGCATGTGGCCATGGCTACTCATGATATAGTACATACTGTTACTGAATTGCGTAGCCGGGGCATGGAGTTCCTTCAGGTTCCTTCCAGTTATTATGATGATTTGTTTGAAAGGGTAGGTGCCATTGAGGAAGATCTGGAGCCGCTGAAAGAACTTGGCATTCTTGTTGACCGCGATGAGGAAGGTTATTTGCTGCAGCTGTTTTCAAAGCCTGTAGAAGACCGGCCAACCCTGTTTTTTGAGATAATTCAGCGAAAAGGCGCCAAAAGTTTCGGGAAAGGCAATTTTAAGGCACTGTTTGAAGCCATTGAACGTGAGCAGGGATTGAGAGGCAATTTATAGTATATACCGGGTTTTCAACATTTTAACGAAATATGTGGAAACCCATAGTGGCATTAACAACAAAATCGGTATAATTTTGTACCAATCAGTCTTTATAATTCGTTATTAACTGGTACCTCTATATGAAAAGAAAACGATTTGCCATTATACCTGTCTTCCTTTTTTTGTGTACTTCAATGAAGGCACAAAATTCCTTTGTTGATTACCAGAAATCATTTAGCAGGGTTTCTGATGTTTTCAAAAGGAAAGAAGATACATTGAAACGCCAGTTTGAAGCTAAAAATCTTATCTGGCCGGCGAAGCAGATATATATCAGGTCGTTTAAATACGACAGTGAAATGGAGGTGTGGGTAAGAAATTCTGTAAAAGAAGATTTCAAGCTTTTTAAAACGTATAAGATATGTGCCCTGGCGGGTGCCCTTGGGCCTAAGCGCATTGAAGGCGATTTCCAGGTGCCGGAAGGGGTTTATTATATTAATGAATTCAACCCTAACAGCAATTTCCATTTATCATTGGGCTTAAATTATCCTAACGCTTCTGACCGTTTACTGTCTGATGTTTCCCAGCCCGGAGGAGATATTTATATCCATGGAAGTTGTGTAACTACCGGATGCATTCCTATTACCAATCCGCAGATCGAAGAATTATATATTTTGTCATCTTATGCCAAAAGTGCCGGTCAGGAGTTTATCCCGGTTCATATATTTCCTGTTCGCTTTAACGTTCAGCGAAGCTTTTTCTACCTCGAAAGGCAAATTCAGAATGATCCCGAGTTGAAAAAATTTGAGGCCAGGATGAAGCAGGTCTTTGATTACTTTGAAGTAACAAAACAATTACCTGTAGTTGCTATAGATCAAAAAGGGGATTATGTACTGTATTAATTCTTTTTGATTTTCCTCATTCTTCAACTTACTGATACTTAAATATTATTACATATTTTAATGATATGTTGCTGCTTTATTTTACAATATGCCATAATTCAAAGTGTAATTTGACGTTATAGTCAAAATCCAATACTTATCGTAATGGCTTGGTAAGCCATAGAAACCATTAAAATCCATCATTACTTAAAAAACCGTTTTTACATCCAATATCTGTTAAAACCGATATGGAGTCCAATCCTGTGTAAAAATTGTTCCATCCGGATCGTTAAAACGGATCAGTTAAACTGAAAATAAAGTAATGATGATATTACCAGCAGGCAACCCTTAAAATGGTTGCCTGTTTTTATTTATCTATATAAGGTCAGGACCTCAGTAAAAGTTGAACTGTTTCCGGTGTTTGCTGAAGCAATACCCTTGTTTTTTGGGTAGTTTGTTCTGAAATCACCGTTTCAGTATAGTGCCTTATTGTAAGGAGTGAAAGTCCTTTTTCTATCTGAATATCAAAAAGTTCTCCAGCCTTATGTGCCAGCTTCTCCAGCTTTTCCGGATTATCATCCAGGCATAATTGAAGGGTAACTGCGCCACTTTGAAGCAGGTTAGGTTTCATCTTCAATTCGGCCAGCATCATATATAGCTGGCTCACCGGCTTTTCCCCAACAAAGGAGAAATCTTTCGAATGTAAGTGCAACAGGGCTTGCTGATGTTTCCACACAATTATTGGCGGGAGTCCTTTCAGGCTCATGTTATGAATGATGGTTCCGGGAAGACTGTCATCGAGGAAGCATTTTACCTGCAATGGGATACTTTTATTCTGAAGTGGTTTAATGGTTTTGGGATGGATCACTTGTGCACCATAATATGCCATTTCAATTACTTCGTCGTAATTCAATTCACTGATCAAAACAGCTTCGGGTATGATTTTAGGATCAGCATTCATTACACCTTCCACATCTTTCCAAATGGTGAGGCTTTCTGCATTTAGCATATTTGCAAAAACGGCGGCCGAATAATCGCTGCCTTCACGCCCCAGTGTAGTGCTTTCGTTTTCATCTGTGGCACCAATGAATCCCTGTGTGATAACCAGGTTTACTTTTTGGAAAAGTGGCCTTACCGTCAGGTTCACCTGTTCTTCTGTAAAGTTCCAGTTAATATTGGCGTCCCTGAAATTATCATCCGTCCGAAAAATGTCACGTACATCAATCCATCGGTTGATTATGCCCCTTTCTTCAAGATATGATGATAATATACGGGTCGATAAAAGCTCGCCAGAACATACCACCTGGTCGTAATAATAATCAAAATCCCTTACCGGCTTATCATGCAGCATCCATTCCACTTCTGTAAATATATCAGACAGGGATGCTTCCGTATAGACAAGGTTTTTTGTAAGCAGTTGCCTGGCTATCTCAAGGTGTGCCGCTTTGATTTCATGGAATGCAGCTATGGCTTCATCTTTGTGTCCTGCAAAAAAAAGATGCACTACTTTTTCAAGGGCATTGGTTGTTTTTCCTATTGCGGAAACAATGATCATGATCTGTTCCTTGGGCAACTTATGCAGGATATCAGCCAGGTTTTGAATCCTTTCGATGCTGTTAACACTTGCTCCGCCAAACTTAAATACTTTCATGCAATCGATTTATTGATCTTCAGGAAGATTTTTACCGACGCAAAACTCGTAAATTATTGTGATGCTTGTATAAAAGCTTCACTTTTTCAACAGGCATCAAAACCTTACATTTGCCTGCATAACCCTTAATCTTCCCTATTATGATGGTTAACAGAAAAATATTAACACTGGATGAGTTCACCATTCAGCAAATGCGTGATTTTCCGCATGCTACCGGAGAACTGGCAAGCCTGCTGCGAGATATTGGCCTGGCGGCAAAAAGGGTAAATGTTGAGGTAAACAAAGCCGGGCTGGTTGATATCCTGGGAGATGCGGGGGAGGTAAATGTTCAGGGCGAAGATGTAAAGAAACTGGATGTTTACGCTAATAACCAGTTTATGGGCGTACTGAAACATGGTATCAGCTGTGCAGGTATAGGCAGTGAAGAATTGGATGATTTTATTGCATTTGATGATCCTGTTAGTAATAATTCCAAATATGTCTGCCTTTTTGATCCGCTTGACGGTAGTGGCAATATTGATGTAAATGTATCCATTGGTACCATTTTCAGCGTTTACAGAAGAATTACGCCAAAAGGCCAGCCTGTTAAACGCGAAGATTTTTTACAGCCCGGTATCAACCAGGTGGCAGCCGGATATATAGTATATGGATCTTCTACCATGATGGTATATGCCTCGCGCAGGGGTGTCAACGGTTTTACACTGGACCCCTCCATCGGAGAATTTTCGCTGAGTCATCCGGATATCAAATGCCCGGAATTTGGAAAGATATATTCTGTTAATCACGGCAATTTTTTTCAATACGACCAAAACGTTCAGGATTATATACAGCAATGCCAGCGAAAAAATATTGATAACGGTGGACCATACACGCAGAGGTATATTGGCAGTATGGTATCGGATGTTCACCGTAACCTCATCAAGGGTGGCATATTCATGTACCCTGCAACAAAGGATAAACCAGGCGGTAAGCTCCGGCTGTTGTATGAATGCAATCCATTTGCGTTCATTATTGAAGTTGCAGGGGGAAAAGCTACTAATGGCAAGGAACGAATTCTGGAAGTAATCCCTGAAAAATTACATCAGAGAAGTACTTTATTCATAGGTAGTAAAGGGATGATGGATGAACTGGAAACCTTTCTTAAACCGTAACATACATTTTTATGGTTGAAATAAGGGATTATGAAGATCGTTTTGCGGAAGCATTCAGAAGAATGAACCTGGAATGGCTGGATAAATACGGATTAACAGAATCCCATGATCTGCAGGTTTTAGATGATCCAAGGGGAACAATTATCAACCGTGGTGGTTTTATTTTTTTAGCCATTCAGGGTGATGAACCAGTAGGATCTGCAGCACTTATAAAAGAGGGGGAGAATCATTTTGAGTTAGCCAAGATGTCTGTTGTTCCAGCTTTCCGGGGACAGGGTATCAGTAAATTATTAATGGAACGGTGTATTAGAAAAGCACAGGAACTTGAAGTGAAGCAATTATTTTTATTTTCCAATCACCAACTGACTTCTGCCATTCAATTGTATGAAGGATTTGGCTTCAGGCATGTGCCAGTAGTTGATTCTCCATTTGCAACTGCAGATGTTCGTATGGAATTAGACCTGGAGCAACATGCTGGCGTTAAATAATAAGTATGCGTAAAATAATTATAGAAGTTAAGAACCTTGTAAAACGCTACGGTGATTTTGAAGCGGTAAAAGGGATCAGCTTTGAAGTTGAAGAGGGTGAAATATTTGGGCTTTTAGGACCTAATGGTGCTGGTAAATCCACTTCACTGGAAATCATGGAAACCCTGAGATTTAAAACATCAGGTGAGGTAATAATCGATGGATTCTGTCTTGATAAGGAACCGGAGAAAATCAAGCGTATCATTGGGGTGCAGTTACAGACATCGGGTTTTTATCCCGGCCTTAAACTGACAGAATTGATTGATTTATTCAACGGCTTATATAATGAGAAAGTGGATGCGCTGAGCCTGCTAAAAACGGTTAACCTGGAAGATAAAGCAGAAAGCAGGTACAAGTCGCTAAGTGGCGGTCAGAAGCAAAGATTTTCCATTGCAACAACGCTGATCAATCATCCAAAGATCATTTTCCTTGATGAACCCACAACAGGACTTGATCCACAGGCAAGGCGTAATCTGTGGGAACTGATAAAAAGCATCAGGGATAAAGGCACTACCGTGATCATTACGACCCATTATATGGATGAAGCTGAAATTTTGTGCGACAGGGTTGCTATAATGGATGAAGGCAGGATTATTGCATTGGACAGCCCGGGTAATATGATCGATAAACTTTTATCCCGGGGATTTGAAAGGGTGCGTGAAGTAAAAGGTGCAAGCCTGGAAGACGTTTTCATCCAGCTGACAGGTCACGCGATGCGCGATGAATAAATATCAATTGCTCTATAAAAATAAATCTCAAAATCAATAGTATAATCATCCATTAGTTATGAAAAGAATCATTGTTCTAATCTGCAGTACCGGTTTGTTTTTACCCGTTTTTTCACAACAACAATCCACAGCTCCCAAGAAACCTGTAACGTCCACTTCAAAACCTGCAGCTGCGAAACCTGCCACTCCTTCAGCACCCGTTTTAAAATCCACACTGGACAGTATGAGTTATGCGATTGGTATGCTTGATGGGAATTTCTTTAAAATGCAGGGGATAACTGAGGTAAATGCACAATTGCTGGGAAAGGGGTTTGATGATATACTGAAAAGCAAGGCACTTATGACACCGGAACAGGCTGATCAGTTAATCAGGCGCGAAATGCAGCGAATGACCCGCAAAAAAATTCAACCTACTATAGATGAAGGACAGAAATTTCTGGCTGAAAATGCAAAGCGTAAAGAGATAAAAACAACTGCAAGCGGTCTTCAATATGAAATTATTAAAGAAGGAACCGGTGAGCGCCCAACGGCGGACCAGACGATTAAAATACATTATATCGGCACGCTGATCAATGGGAAAAAATTTGAAAGTTCCCGCGATCGTGGCGAACCCCTCGTTTACCCGTTGAACCAAATGATCAAAGGCTGGGTAGAAGGTGTTCAATTGATGGCAATAGGCAGCAGGTATATATTTTATATTCCTTACTACCTGGCTTACGGCGAACAGGGATCTGGTGAAACAATTCCCGGTGGATCAACATTGATTTTTGATCTTGAATTATTGGATATTATAAAACAATAAATTTTATGTCTTCAGTTATAGATGAACGTTATCCTATCGGGCAATTTGAACCGGTTCCATATTCAGACAAGGAAAGGGATTCTCTGCTGGCGGATATTCTTTTTCTTCCCAGAAAACTGGAATATGCTATTGTTAACCTGGATGAAGCACAACTGGCTACACCTTACAGGGAAAATGGCTGGACAGTAAAACAGGTGGTGCATCATGTTGCAGACAGTCACATGAATGCTTATATCCGGTTTAAGCTGGGGCTCACAGAAGATCAACCAACCATCAAACCATATAAAGAAGAAAAATGGGCCTTACTCCATGATGTGGAACATGTGCCTATTAACATTTCGCTTACCCTTCTGCATGCATTGCATACCAGGTGGTATGATCTTTTGAAACATTTTGAGGCCGAAGACTGGACACGTACGGTGATTCATCCGCAACATGGGAAGATCTTCACTCTCTGGGATCTTTTGGGCTCTTATGCGTGGCACGGAAGGCATCATGCAGCTCATATCACCTCATTGCGCGAACGAATGGGATGGTAATTTTATGGTGTGATTGACTTCAAGAGCATTTTTTTAGTTGCTAAACAATTGATATGAACTGGAAGACCCTCAAGTCGGAATACCTTTTTAAAGACTTATGGTTTACCGTTAGAAAGGATACTTGTGAACGTCCGGATGGTAAAATTATATCACCTTATTATGTTTATGAATTTCCAACCTGGGTTACAGCAGTGGCTTTGACCAGCAATGGAGAATTTATTTTTGAAAAACAATACAGGCATGCACTTGGTCTAACCATGTTTGAGATTCCTGGTGGCTGTGTTGATCCGGAAGATACAAGCCTTGAAGAGGCAGTGGCCCGTGAGCTCAAAGAAGAAACGGGATATGTTTTTGAAAAATTTACATACCTGGGAAAGACATCTGCAAATCCTTCTACGCATAATAACTGGATGCATTTCTACCTGGCAACTGGTGGAAAGAAAACAGTGAAACAGGAACTCGATGATTTTGAAGATATTGAAGTGCACCTCCTGCATTTGGATGAAGTAAAAAGGATGTTGAAAGAAAATGAAATTGTTCAGAGTATGCACAGTACAGCATTATTTTATGCTTTGCATAAAATGGGCGAGCTGGAATATTAATGTGGAGCATTAATAAAGGCCGGTTATTGATTTTTCTTTAATCTTGCTGTATCAACTTCCCCAACCAGGAAAACACTGCCACATACCAGGATAAGGTCGTCTTTATGTGCATGTGTTAAAGCATCTTCCAGGGCCAAATGCACATCGTTATATGACTTCCCGTTAAGACTAAAAGATCGTCCTGTTTCTGCCAGAATCTCAGCTGGTAATGCACGTGGAATATGTGCCTGGGTAAAATAATATTTTGCAGTTTGGGGCATCATCGAAAGAACGTTGTCAATTTCTTTATCCTTAACCATACCCAGGATGATATGCAGGTTATTGTATTGCATCAATTCAAGCTGTGAAATGACCTGCTGCATTCCAGTTTCATTATGCGCTACATCCAGGATCACTTCAGGCTGCAGATGTATGGTTTCCCATCGGCCATGAAGCCCTGTAATCTTTTTTGTATTTGCCAGTCCATCTAAAACTGCTGTATTATGTATTACCCAACCCTTTTTTTGTAATTGATGTACGGATTCAAGCACTGTTACCAGGTTTTTTGTCTGGTAATGTCCCGGCAGTTCAAGTTGGTAATGAAATTGATCCCGGCTTGAATTTTCCAATACGTCAACTTTTAATTGATGATGATCATATGCCCAGTTCGCCACATACCTCTGCTGATCAGCGAAGGTAATGGGTGCATTTTCTGCTTTGGCTTTTTGTATAAATATGTCTTTTGTCTCAAGTTGAGTTTCTCCTATTATAACAGGAATATTTTTCTTAATGATCCCTGCTTTTTCTCCGGCGATTGCCTGCAGGGTATTGCCGAGCAGGTTCATATGGTCCCACCCAATATTAGTGATGACGGATAATTCCGGTGTGATCACATTGGTACTATCCAGCCGGCCGCCAAGCCCTGTTTCTATAACTGCAATGTCTACCTGATTTTCCGCAAAATACTGAAAGGCCATTGCTACAGTGATCTCGAAAAAAGATGGCGACAAAACATTGATCATCGGATCAATTTCTTTGGTGAAACGGATTACAAAGTCTTCTGAAACCATGTTCCCGTTTATTTTTATCCGTTCCCTGAAATCCTTCAAATGGGGAGATGTATAGAGTCCGGTTTTATAACCGGATTTCTGTAAAATGGCGGCCAGCATATGACTTACTGATCCTTTGCCATTTGTGCCGGCAATATGAATTGTTTTGAATTTTCTCTCGGGGTTGCCTAAACTGCTACAAAGTTCCAGTGTATTGATCAGGTCTTTTTTATATGCTGCCGAACCGATTCTGCTGAACATCGGTAATCTGTGGTACAAATAATCCAAGGTCTCCTGGTAGGTCATGCAACAAAGATAGGGCATGATTTTTTGCCATAATTAAGCCCCCTCCTTGAAAATCCTGCTCATCATTCATAATCCATCCTGTTAATCCATCCAATCCTCAGAATCCTGCTCAGTTTTTAAGCCTGAAGTTAAAAATGATTGTACCGAGATCGGTATCACTTCCGTCAGGATTAGCAGAGAATTTAAGTTGACGTGCTTTACGCAGGGCAATGTCCCGCATAGTTCCATCTGAAGTTGTAGAGCCGCGTGGTTGATATGTTGCACTTAATACACTACCGCTTTTATCAACTTTAATATCAACTGCTACTTTAGCATTTTCATTGAACTCGTCTTCAAAAGAAGGCAATTTGGTAATGCGTCTTCCTTGTAACCCTTTGGATATAGAAACACCACTTCTGCCTGAACCTCCATTGCCTGTATAACTGTCGGAATTTGGATTACCGTTTATTTTGCCCTGGTCACCTTTCCCACCGGCTATACCCTGGCCCTGGCTATTATTCCAGCCATCCGCATTGTTGCCGCCTTTTCCAGATCCATCACCACCTTTGTAGATATATTTTGGTTGGGGAGGGGCTGGTTTGGGGTTTTCAACCACCGCTGGTTTTGGGTTAGGATTTTTGGCTGGTGTGGTATTTTCTTTTTTGGGGATATTGGGATTATTAGGTGTTGGCTTAACTGGTTTTGGAAGGCTCACATTTGGCGCTTCCTTATCGTTATCATTAGTTTCAACTTCTTTTGCTTCTTCAGCCTGGGCCTGTTGTGTTTTGGGTGGAGTATTCACTTGTTCCTGAGCAGCTGCAGGCGGATCCGGGATGAGTGGCTGAATTTCTCCGGAACCTATATCACTATTGCCCAGGTTAACTTCAATGCCTTCCTCATTTGTTTGTACAGCCGGGAGTGGTATTGTCCAGGAAATGATGAAAAAAAGGAAAAGCATTACTCCACAGATGATACCTGTGATGGTTCCTGCTTTGATATTTTTCTGTTTTTCGAATTCCTGCATGGACTGTTTTTATTTACAATTCAAAAGTATGCCCATTTCTGTTACTATTTTCCCAAATTTATGCCAGTTATATGTGATGATAATCCCTTATTCTGAACAATTGTTAGCTCAATTTATGATAGATAAAATTCGGCATCCATTTCATTAGCCAGGCTATAAGCCTCCAGCGTCTTGATACATAGAACCGAAATCTGTGAGCTTCCATTCCGGTTTTAATTTGTTTCGCTGCTTTTTGCAGGGATGATACCCAGAATCGTTTGTTGCCCTGGGCCATTTTCGTTTGTACAAAGCCGGGTTGTATATCTGTAATCACAACCGGGATATTAAGGTGCAGCGCTTTCATTTTCAGGCCTTCAAAATAAACGCTCTGATAAGCCTTACTGGCACTATAAGCAGGTGCATGACTGTTTCCCCGCCATGAAGCGATGGAAGATATGTTTGCCAGTTGACCATGACCCTGTTTTATAAAATGATTGAATGCCCAGGTAGCTATTTGCGTAAAAGCATTTACATTGGTTTCATACGTTTCCTTTTCGATCTCCCAATTAAGCTCTTTACTCACAGTACCCAAACCGGCACATATCAAACAGATGTCCATGCCACCAAGCTGATCTGCCAAATTCTCCAGCTGCCTGGGGTTGTCCAGCAGCCTGACATCGAAAGCACTATAAAACACTTTGCCGGGAAATGCTTCTTTGAGTTCTTTCAATAAAGGTTCCCTTCTACCGGTAACAGCTACCATGTTTCCTTCAAGCGCAAACAACCTGGCCAGCTCCCTGCCCATTCCGGAACTGGCGCCAATGATGATTATTTTTTTCATTTGCCGGAAATGCCCTTTTTATTTTTCGGTTACTCTTTATAGATAGGTATAGGTAAAAAATCAGGCATGTGCAAAATCATGCTGAAAGTCACCTTTTATTCTTTCCATGGGTGGGTTGAAATATCCAAATTTCAACTCAGGGAATTCATCCCTGATCTTTTGCATCATTAGTTTGATCCCCATGTATTCGCCTGTATCTGTGTGCCCGATTTTTCCGAGGTACCAGTCCGGATCGATATTGAAATTCCGCCACTGGATCATCTTTAATCCGGTTTCACGGATAAGTTTGCGTAACGCTTCATATTCTTCGAAACTGTCTGTCATACCCGGAAATACAAAGTAATTGATCGAAGTCCAGCCACCAAAGCTGTTCACTACTTTAATGCTTTCAACAATATCTTCAAAGCTGTAATTGTTAGGGCGATAATATTTTTCGTAAATATGTTTCCTGGCACTGTTGGTACTAACCCTGATGGAATCAAGGCCTGCTTCGCATAATATTTTCACCGCATCGGGCTTGGAGCCGTTGGTATTGATATTGATACTCCCCGATTGGGTATGCTTGCGTATTTCTTTTATCGCTTCTGCAATAGTTTCCCACATCAGCAATGGCTCGCCTTCGCAGCCCTGGCCAAAGCTAACTATAGGGAATGGGGCGGACTCCAGGTGCGGAACCGTAAACTCAACAATCTCTTCCGCAGTTGGCTTAAAGGTTAGCCTGTCCTGGGTGGAGGGAATTGTTTCTTCCTGTGGCTGAAATGAGATACAACCAATGCAATTTGCATTACAGGCAGGGGAGGAGGGAACCGGGCATTCCCATCGACCGATAAAAAAATTCCTCGCGGCAGGACAGTGATAGGTAAGGCAACAGTTTTCAGCCAGGTGCTTCACCAGCCTGTTCTTCGGGTATGCTTCGAGGAAATGCTTAACACCCGATTCAATTACTTCATCATCATAACCGGCAGCTTCCTGTCTGATGTCTTGTTCAATTCTCAATGCTGTTACATAAAAACCATCATTCATCCAGCCGGCTGCGGTATAACAGAAAAGGGGTAATGTGGGTGCATCTTCTTCCGTTTCATAGGCGGCAATAAAAAGACCGGTATGTGCAGGTGGAATAAATGCGGCTACGGCCCATCCCTTGTCGCAAAGCCTCATTTCTCCTGTTTCCACATCAATGCCGATCCCCCGTCTTCCGGGGAGTTCATACATAGAGCCGCCTTCGGGCAAAGGTATCCAGTCCTCATCAGGAACAGGACCTGCATCCCAGCCACTCCGGCCACCAGCATAGAGGGTTTCGTCTTCAAAAATATTTCCTTCACCATCCGAATAAAGCAGAAAAGGAGTTGTTTGTTCAAATGCCATACGCAAAAATACAAACTATTTTCCTGTCAGTGTTTTTGGGGAAGATAATGCCTGCAATACGACTGTATCACCTCCAGTTCTTCCAGTTTGAGGTGATGGGTTAATTTGAAATGATATTGCTTTGTCCCTGTTCTTAGGAAAATGATAAATACATTATGGTCCGCTTCTATATGATTGATTTCTATCCAGGGAATAAAGCGGTCGAAAGGAAACCCTGGAACATTGATGCCAAGGTGCTGTATGGAGATTCTTTCTGCAGCGTACGACTTTCTTTCGCAATAAAATATATAACCATAAAAAAAAGCAATGCCTGACTGAATTATTCCGGCGGTCCATTCCCGGTCGTATAGAAGTAAAATAGCGAAAGTCAGAAAAACAATAGATTCTGCCATCCGGAAGAAATGGTTAAAACCCGGGGATTCCCTTAACAGGTCTTTACCCGCAAGGAACAATATCAGGATGTCTGCAGCTACAATCAACTGGCTCCAGAAATAGATTTTACTGGAACCGGGAGATTGAATGTAAACAAAAGCGTTTGCAAAAATCAGGATGGCAGCGAGTAAATGCAATGGCCTTCCCGCTTCCCGCAGCGACTGAATGCGGGGGTGGATGATGTCAACAGCAATCGGGCTCATAACGCAGGTTTACCCTGAAGATGCAGATTCAGGAATTTTCCATAAGGCTGTCTCATTTTTTTACATGAGACAATTGATCGATACAGAACTGATTGAATTCTTCCTCTGAACCATCATATTCAGGATCCTCCGTATCATCCGTTTCTTTTTGGAACAGCTTATTATTCCTGAAATCCATTGTCAATATTCCATCTTTGAGCATAACATTGGAGAATTCAGACCATGCATATTTTTTTTCAGGCCAACCGTTGATCCTGATATGATCAGGTGAAAAACCTATTTCGGGTGAAAGCAATGCATATCGCTCTAATGCTGCCATGATAAGATAAATAAATCCAACCCAATTATACGGTTGAAAGGCAATGAGCCCAAAGCCTGCAATAATGAATAATAAAAAGAAATGAACTTTTTCTTTTTTCCTGATTTGATTAATCGACCAAATAAACAGAATAAGGAGTATCGAAAAAGGCAAGAGGTTTATACGTGTACCACCTTCCTGGAAGGAACGATATAGAAACAGGAATATAGCCAGTGCAGATAAAAGTATCCCCGTTAATTGTACAGCTTTTTTATTTTTATGTTTCAGTACAACAACATAATTATACACCTTCTGGTTAGATGCCATTGCACATCAGGAATTGGAGGCTACCATTAAATTACACAATTTAAACAGGACCCTTGCGCCAACGTTTTCGTCCCATTCGTTGTTGCTGATACCTGTTTCACAAAGGTCAAAACCAATGAGCTGGCGTTTACTTTGTAAAATTCTTTTCACCAGGTAGAATACCTGTTCTGTGTCAAATCCGCCCTGTACGGGTGTTCCTGTGTTAGGGCAGAGTTTTGGGTCAAGTCCGTCAATATCGAAACTCAAATATACTTTCTGGGGCAGATGGTGTACAATTTCATCTACAATTAGTTTCCATGTCTGTCCTTCGTATTGTCTTTCCTTGATGTCTTTATCAAAATAAGAGATCACCCTGTATTGACTATCGCATATATATTGCCATTCGCTGTCGCAATAATCACGGATGCCAACCTGAACAAGTTTGGTGATCTGGGGTATGTCTTTTAAAGCATTGAACATTATTGAAGCATGAGAGTGCATAAAGCCTTCATAGGATTCCCGCAAATCGCAATGCGCATCGATCTGGAGGATTCCAAAGTCACCATGTTTCTCCGCGATGGCTTTCATAAACCCCAGCGGACTGCTATGGTCGCCACCAATAACACCTACCAGCTTATTCTTTTCGAGTAATTCCGATGTTTGATCATAGACCCACTTATTTAAAAAGAGGCTCCCTTCATTAACTTCTTTCAGGGTTTTACACATAAACTTATTCTTCTCGATATCTTCACCCTGTGAAATAAAATTGATATATAGTTCTGCTTCTTTCCTAAGGTAATCGCTCTTTAAGAGGATCTTTTTATCTGGCTCCCGCATGAAGAATCCTTTTTTCCAGCCTTCGCGTACATCCGGATCAAATATGTCTATCTGCAGGCTGGAACGAAACAGATGTTCAGGTGCCCGGGCAGTTCCAGCTTTATAACTGACGGTTACTTCCCAGGGAACAGGTATTAATACCAGTTGGGCATCTTCTTCTGTAAAAGGGAGTCCAAAAATGTTATTATTGGGGTTACCAACAGCGTTGGGATCAAACTGAAAAAGGTCAGACATAAAAAGAAAATCTAGTTGGGTAGAATGTAAGCCGGGAGGGGGCTTTTTGAGGGCTTGCCGTCGGGGCCTGCTTAATTTTGGGTGCAAATTACTTCAGATTATCAAAGCCCCAAAAAAATTAGCTGGAACATGCCCAATCTCCCTGATAATTAACCATTACCCGCCTCTTTAACGTATCTTTCTTGAACAAATTAACACTAAAGCTCAATTTGACGTAACTTTGCAACGTCAAAAGAACCTTTACATATGAAGAAAATTCACATCATCATCCTGGGAGCGATTGCGGTGATCATTGCAGGTCTTTTAACCATGATGAAAGATCTTACCACCTATGATTCCATAGCATCTGCCAGGCAGAAAGAAGGGAAGTACGTGCACCTGATCGCCCGGCTTGATAAAACCAAGCCCATCGAATATGATCCGGTAAAGGATCCGAATTATTTGAGTTTTTACGCAGTGGATTCTTTGGGAAACGGAACTAAAGTAATTTACCTCAATTCAAAACCAACTGAATTTGAGCATAGTGAAAGAATAGTATTGAAGGGAAGAATGCAGGGAGAGGTTTTTGCCTGTAAGGAGATACTCCTCAAATGCCCATCCAAATACAAAGATGATCCTGCACAACAAAAAAAGAACCTGGAACAAACTACAGGTGAACCAACGGCACAGCCCGTTTCTAAAGTTGAGAAGTCCTACTGATTTTTGAATATTCTGAACCCGAACCATGCCATACGAAGGTGAACATTTAGTGATCGGCCAGGTTGGCCATTTTATTGCTTTACTTGCCCTGGTAGCATCAATGGTGGCCAGTTTTGCATATTATAAATCCACGGTTGTATTATCGATAGAGGAAAACCAACGCTGGAAAAAACTTGCCAGAACAGCATTTATTATTGATGTGCTTTCAGTACTGGCTTTATTCCTGGTTCTTTACCTGATCATATACAATCATTATTTCGAATATAAGTATGCTCACCAGCATTCAAAAAGAAGCCTGGATGTGCAATACCTTCTTAGTTGTTTCTGGGAAGGGCAGGAGGGCAGTTTTATGCTGTGGAGTTTCTGGAATGCCGTGATTGGCATGGTGATCATGAGAACTGCCAAAAAGTGGGAAGCACCTGTTATGACTTTTGTAAGCCTGGCCCAGGTTTTCCTGGCTTCATTCCTGATCGGTATTTATTTTTTTGATGTCAGGATTGGTACAAGCCCCTTTGTACTGATGCGCAATGAATTTCCGGATGCTCCTGTTTTTCAGGACCCTCAATATCTCTTTAAGTACCTGACCGATGGAAATGGTTTGAATGTTTTATTGCAGAACTACTGGATGGTTATCCATCCACCGGTATTATTCTTAGGTTTTGCCTCTACCCTGGTACCATTTTCATATGCCGTAGCCGGTTTATGGAAAAAGGACCATAAAGGCTGGATCCAGCAGGCCCTGCCATGGTCATTATTCAGCGCCGGTGTTCTTGGATTAGGAATCATGATGGGTGCGGCCTGGGCATATGAATCGCTCACTTTTGGCGGTTACTGGGCCTGGGATCCTGTGGAAAATGCATCCATGGTGCCCTGGCTTGTTCTGGTAGCCGGAATCCATACCATGCTTATTTATAAGCATACCGGGCATTCGGTAAAAGCAACTTATTTCTTTTTGACCCTTTCATTTCTGCTGGTATTATATTCCACCTTCCTGACGCGTACCGGAGTTCTTGGGGATACATCTGTTCATTCATTCACGGGAGAAGGCAATTCATTGTACTGGCACCTGATTGTTATGATGGTAACTTTTACCATATTGCCTTTGGTCTTTTATATCAGAAGCAGAAAGGGCATCCCGGTTATCGTGAAAGAAGAGAGTATGCAATCCCGTGAGTTCTGGATGTTTGTTGGTTCCTTATTATTTTTTATATCTGCAGTTTATATCATAGTTCTTACATCTCTCCCTTTTATAAACTCCATTTTCGGTACAAAGTGGGCCATTGGACAGGATGTTGAATATGTATATAACCGGGTTATGATCCTGGTGGCTTTTGTACTGGGAATGCTTACTGCTATTACGCAATATTTAAAATACAAGGATACCCCGCGTAAATATTTTCTCGGGAAAATTATCAAGCCAACCCTGGTAGCCCTGGTGGTAGCAGCTTTGATAAGTTATTTTGGAAATATCAGTTACGATAAAAATGGATTGGGATTTCTGGTTGCCATTCATATTTCATTATGGGCAGGTGTATATACAGTTATTGCCAATGGCGGGTATATATGGCAGGTAACGCGTAAAAACCTTAAAGCCGCCGGCGCTTCGGTTGCTCACATAGGATTCGGTCTGATGCTTATCGGTATACTCATTTCTTCGGCCAACAAAGAACTTGTTTCGATTAACCGGACAGGCATTGCAATCCCCGGGCTAAAAGATGTTAAGGGAAGGAATGAAAATCCTTTAGAAAATATTACGCTCATTCATGGGGTTCCCACACCAATGGGAAAATATACCGTAACCTACATCGGCGATTCTGCCGTTGCAAAAAATAATAAGGTTTTCTTTAAGTTGAATTTTGAAGAATCTGATACTACTTCGGGAAGAAAAGGGGAATCTTTCCAGGTTACACCCAATGCCTTCCTGATGAAAGAGGCAAATGGCACCCAGCTTTCTTCCAACCCCGGTTCAAAACATTATCTTACCCGGGATATTTTTGTATACATCACATCCTGGCTCAACCCGGATAAAATAACTGATACATCAACCTTTCGCAGAAATGCCGTTAAAGTGGGGGATACCATTTTTTATTCAAATGGGTTTATAGTTGTTTCCCGTATGCTTGCAGCCAACAAATATGATAATAAAGACCTTCCTGTTGTAGACAGCGCCTGGTTGTCTGAAGTAAAAGTATTCGCAAAAGATGGTCGGGAATTTACCGTTCAGCCGGCATTCCTTATTAAGGATAATCAGCCATCTATAAAACAAGATACTGTGATCAGCCAAAGCCTGATTATTAAATTGGAAAGGGGAGAGTCCGGCAAAATCGAACTGGGGGTAAAAGAATCGGCAGCAGTAATGCGATATATTACGCTCAAAGCCTACAAATTCCCTTATATCAATGTTTTGTGGCTGGGAACAATTATCATGGTCATTGGTTTCATGATGAGCATGGTTTACCGGTTAAGGAAGACACTGTTCGTTGTTTCCTGAGGCTCCCTGTGCAAACTATTGCGTGATTGTATCACAGAATTGTTAATGAATTCACATTTTATCCTGCACATCAGGCAGCAAAATGGACTATTTCTGTTGTCTTATTGGAAAGTACCGGCTACTTTGATTATTTTGTATTACTAAATGAATGTCAGGCCCCGATACCATCGGCTTATATTAGCAATACTGCTTATTGTCACAGCTGGATCTTCATATTCGGTTGCTCAAAGCCGTTATGGACCAAATGATACCTTACTGGTACCTTATATTGTTTATGGCGGTGATACAATGACCTATCGTGAAATGGACATGGTTTTTGTTTTTGGGAAGATGAGCGAGGCACAAAAAGAGGCATATAGAAAATGGACCAGGCTTCGAAATGCTGTTTATGTAACATATCCCTATGCTAAAAAAGCCAGTTACATATTTAATGAAATCAATTTTAATCTCGCACTCATTCACGATAAAAAGAAAAGAAAAGCGTATATAAACAGCAGGGAAGCAGAGTTGAAAAAGGAATTTACCACACCCCTCACCAATTTATCTGTTTACCAGGGCAAAGTGCTCATGAAAATCATAAATCGCGAAACGAATAATACCTGTTTCGAGATAATAGAAGAATACAAGGGCAGTTTTTCAGCCCGGTTCTGGCAAACCATAGCATGGGTTTTTGGCAGCAGCCTTAAACAGGAATACCGGCCGGCTGGAGAAGATGCAGACCTGGAATTGATTGTTAAGGAAGTGGCCCGTATGTATGGCCACAGTTAAACATCTCCATTAAACAGTTGGATTCTCCTCATTTTCAAAATCATTAATAAAGTATATTGCAGCCATGAAACTGGATATTCTAGCCATAGGTGTTCACCCCGATGATGTAGAACTGGGTTGTTCCGGAACCCTTCTTAATGAAAAAAAGAGCGGAAAAGTAACCGGGATAATTGATCTTACTCAAGGAGAACTGGGTACAAGGGGCACCATTGAAACCCGTTATGCGGAAGCTGCCAAAGCAGCTGAGATCCTGGGTGTTTCTGTAAGGGAAAATTTAAAAATGCGGGATGGATTTTTTAAAAATGATGAAGAGCACCAATTACTGCTCATTAAAGCCATCCGTAAATATCAACCCGAGATCGTAATTGGAAATGTACTGGACGACCGGCACCCGGATCATGGACGGGCCGGGCACCTGATAGCAGATGCCTGTTTCCTGGCCGGTTTAGCCAAGATTGAAACCTTTGACGATAACGGTAATGTTCAACCGAAATGGAGGCCGAAATTTGTGCTTCATTACCTGCAGGACTGGTACCATGAACCTGATTTACTGATCGATATCAGTGATACTTTTGAACAAAGGATGGAATCGGTAAAAGCTTATGGAACACAGTTCTTCACGGATACCAAAGGTGAAGAAGGCCCACAGACCTATATTTCTACACCAGACTTCCTGGATAGTGTAACCGCCCGGGCGAGAATGCTGGGTAAGCGGATTGGTGTAAAATACGCAGAAGGGTTTATTACAGAGAAGAAAATTGGTATACGGAATCTTGATGCTTTGGTTTTAGTTGAAACTTGAGGGTAGAGGGCAGAGGGTAGAGGGCAGAGGATAGAGAGCAGAAGATAGAAGATTGTTAAGTGACTATAAATGTTTATTCAAAGTATGGATTAATAAAATACTTGCATTTTTACAAAAAATGTGAAAATGAACAATTATAAGGAGCTTAAATTATGGATGAAGTCAATGGATTTAGTAGTAAAAGTTTATTCCCTGACAAAAAAGTATCCTAAAGATGAACTTTTTTGTTTAGTTCAGCAATCTAAAAGAGCAGTTGTATCTATACCATCAAATATAGCAGAGGGGATGGGCCGAAATCACAGGAAAGACACTGTACATTTTTTACATATTTCCAGAGGTTCAATCTATGAGATTGAAACACTAATTTATATAGGAAAATCACTTGATTATATCTCAGAAAACGAGTTTAAAATAATTTCTGACGATATTTCTGAATGTATGAAAATGCTTAACGGATTAATTTCTTATCAGGAGAAGTACATTAAAAAGTAAATGGATCTAATGATGTTAGAAGAATCTTCATCACAAAGTCTATCCTCTAACTTCTGTCCTCTGCCCTCTTTTCCTTATATTTAAATATTAATTTAATGACATGGCGAAAGTTAAAGTCGGGCTCATTCAAATGAG
>JAHEEX010000189.1 GCA_024640465.1 Sphingobacteriales bacterium
TTTTTGGGTGCTATAGGAGATGTATTTAAGCCGGGTACTGTTGCTGCATATGTTCCACCTGTATTGGAGGAGTTTTGAATATTATTTATATTTTCAATCCGGCAGCACCTCTGATAGGCAATAGTGTAACCCGTGGGACTGAATGGCAGTTCTGTTTCTGTAACGTAATTTCCAATTTCATAACAAACTATTGGCGCGTTATCAATACATGGGCCGGGTGAAGATAATTGCACAATATTTACATCCCCCAGTGGAACCCTTAGGTCCTGGAAAATTCCTGCACTACCGTTTTGGAATACTGTAATGGAAGCTGTTGCATCAAGTTGAGCTCCGCTAGACTGGCAATCCCTGTAAAGCCTTAAGGTGATCCTGTATTTTCCGCTGGATGCATTACTGCCTGGTCCAAGATAAGTATACGACATTTCCCCGCCGGCAATATGCCTTGCTTCAGCTTGTATTAAAAAGCCGCTTAAAACTAATAGCAGGAAAAGTTTTTTATTCAAGTTTTGTTTTCATTTACATGTTTCAGGTACGCGAAAAGGGAATGGTTGGTTTTTTCAGGTGCCTCCCGCATGCCCATATGCGCCACTGCTTTCCAAATATGTACGTGACTTTCACGTGGCAGGTGGCTTTGTGAAAGGGCCTCCTGTAAATTTACTGTTTTATCCTCTTCGCCCATAATAAAAAGCACAGGTTTGGGAAAATTTTGTAAAACGGCTTTACGGTCAGGCCTTTGCATCATGGCACGATAATAACTGATCAAGGTTGTAGCGGTAAATTCTCTGGCTCCTTCAACATGTTTTGCCAGTCCTGCCGGATTTTTTGTTTTATATTCCGTACCATATAAATTGGGTATTACCTCTTCAAGAAAGGCAACAGGCCCATTGGATTGTATGAAAGCTATCCCTTTTTGCCTGGCTGTTTTTTTCTCTTCACTATCTGCCATGGCGGTTGAATGAAAAAGACCAAATCCATTAAGGCATCCAGGGTATTTTTCTGCAAATGCTAAGGTGATATACCCACCCATGCTATGACCAATAAGTGTACAGGTTTTGATGTTTTCCTTTTCAAGTATGATTTTAATGGCATCTGCATGATCATCCATCGAAAGAAACTGTTCTCCCATCTCCGGCATCTTACTTGCGCCACTGCCAGGGAGGTCGGGAATGATGATCCTGAAATAAGGCTTTAAAAAATTTACCTGTTCATTCCAAATACTGCCCGATTCTCCAAATCCATGTAAAAGGATAACAGGACTCCCGGTTCCTTCATCTTTATAATAGAGCAGGCTTTCCCGGTAGTTAATGCTTTTTGTCATGGTTAGATTGTTTTCCGGATAATTATGCCATTAATATACAACTCTTAATATCACTATTGGTAAATTATTATTTGGGATTTATAGGCCACACAGGGCCATAGAGAAAAAATGGAGGGCCGCAGAGTTTAATCATTCTGCTCTGTGGCCCTCTATTGACTCAGTGGCTCTCTGTGGGCTTGTATTTTAGATTTCATCTTCTTAAAAGCGCAATATTTTATTTTTTACTTTTCGATATCCGCCAACTCCTCCATCCAATTAACATTACTACAGGAATGAGGGCCGGGTTTAATTCCTGCGGAAGGAAATACCAACAAGCTAAAAGTATGGCTGATAATATAGCCGTAAAGAGAAAATATTTTTTAGCCAAAGGGCTTTTATTCCTGATGAAGAAAGCTGCAAACAGATGGGTTGGTAAGGCCCAACATAAATTGTAATTATTTCCACAAATCTGGTGGTCTGTACCTGTCCACATGAAAACCAATAATACGCCCAACATTCCGGTGATCAGAAAAAGTAAAAAGTCGGTCAATGCCATGATGGTTACAGAGCCTTTGAAAGACAGGAATGATAATGCAACTATAACAATGAGCAATAATGAAAATACCAGGCCGGGTGTAGTGAATGATGTTTTGCTGAGTTCCGGATTGTCTTTTTTGATGAACAAAGGGATTTTTTGTTCAACAAGGGGCATAGTAGAAAAGCGACTGCTGTCAAAACCCTTTTCCAAATAATCCGGCAGAAACATCGCTTCACTGGAATTCATATGCCTGTCGAGTTTTGCACCTAGTAGTAAATCAATACCCAGTTTACTCCAATCCATCTTGTTCATATCAAGATAGTGGTGAATATTGTTTCGAAAACTGGTTGGCTTATTTTCAAGTATATCCACAGTCTGGTATTTTTTACCTGACTTTGTAAGTACCAGGTCCCTTAACCTGGTGGTGCAATTGTCGAACAGGAAATCATATTTATACTGCCTGTTTTCCGGCCTGAGATTGGTGAACAGAAATTGCTGCATTTCTTTTTTCTCTGTACAACTAAGATTCAAAACCTGTTCTGAAACGCTTCTGTTATCGGCTGAATAATTATGCAGGAAATCTGAATAGTTTTCCTGGTCGAGATAGTATAATAATTTTCCGCGAACGAATTTGGCATAAAAATCAGGGTCGTAAAAATCAAAAACACCGTAATTGTAAATGATATCCGTTCCGGTACTTATGTCCACAACCCTTAGTGCACTATGCCCAAATGTTGAATACAATTCTGCTCCCGGGCTGCAAGTAATAAGACTGATGCGCAGTTCACAAGAATCTTTTTGTGCAAAAGTGAATAGTGAGTAGTGAATAGTGAGTACAATCAATATTAATCTTCGCATCATCGTTTCTTTGCGGTGAGATTACCTGCTATAATTCGGTGATTCTTTAGTGATCACCACATCATGTGCATGACTCTCTTTCATTCCGGCATTGGTGATTTTAATAAACTGGGCCTGCTGTAATAAACTAATATCTTTTGCCCCACAGTAACCCATACCCGCTCTTAAACCACCAACATATTGGGCTATCACCTCACTCAAATGTCCTTTATATGCCACCCTTCCTTCAATACCTTCCGGCACAAGTTTTTTAATATCATCTTCCACATCCTGGAAATAACGGTCGCTGCTGCCTTGCTGCATAGCACCGATGGATCCCATGCCGCGGTATTGTTTGAATTTGCGGCCTTCGTATATAATGGTTTCGCCAGGACTTTCCTCCACACCGGCAAACACACTGCCCATCATTACGGCAGAAGCTCCTGCGGCTATTGCTTTCACCACATCACCTGTATAGCGTATGCCACCATCTGCAATCAATGGAACATTCATCTTCTTTAAAGCATTAGCAGCCTCCATGATAGCGGTGATCTGTGGAACACCGGCACCTGCAACAATACGTGTGGTACATATAGAACCCGGACCTATACCGGCTTTAACACCATCCGCTCCGGCTTCCGCCAGTGCTATAGCACCAGCTGCAGTGCCTATATTACCTGCTACCACCTGCATTTTCTTAAAATTCTTTTTAACCGATTTCAATGCATCAATGACCCCCTTGGTATGACCATGAGCACTATCCAGGCAAACAACATCAACACCGTTTTGTTGTAAAGCAGCTGTTCTGTCGAGCATATCTTTTGTTATGCCCAAAGCAGCCCCAACCCTTAACCGGCCAAATTCATCTTTTGCCGCATTGGGGAAACTTTGTAATTGAATAATATCCCGGTAAGTGATCAGGCCGATCAGTTTGCCATTATTACTTACTACCGGAAGTTTTTCGATCTTATATTTTTGCAGGATCTTTTCTGCTTTTTTCAGATCCGTGCCCTCAGGTGCGGTAATGAGTTTCTCTTTGGTCATTACCTCACTGACTTTCCTCTTTTTATTTGTTTCAAAACGAAGGTCGCGGTTGGTAAGGATCCCAACCAATTTATGCGCACCGTCAATAATGGGTATGCCACCAATTTTATTTTCTTTCATTAATCTAAGCGCATCCCCGATGGTGGCATCTGCCAATAAGGTAACCGGGTCGATGATCAGCCCGCTTTCGCTTCTTTTTACCTTTCTCACTTGTTCGGCCTGTTGTTCGATGGTCATATTTTTATGGAGGATTCCGATTCCGCCTTCCCGGGCAAGGGCCATCGCCATTTGCGATTCGGTAACCGTATCCATTGCCGCGGATATCAGGGGAATATTAAGTTTGATATTCCTGGTAATTTGTGAAACCAGACTCACTTCGCGGGGAAGTACCTGGGAATAGGCCGGAACGAGGAGTACATCGTCGAATGTAAGGCCTTCACCAAAAAATTTTGCGAGAATACTGTCTTTGGAGGAGTTGATTCTTGTTGCCATGTGCAAAAATAGGGAAACGGAGCCTAACGGGAAAAAACCGACTGTTTTTTTTATGTGAACACTTTCCTAAGTGTCTTTGCGGTTAGATTAATTGGTATCTTTTCCCCGGCAGCACCCTCACCAGGTTGAGTAATTCCAGGTTTAATAAGGACGCCACTGTTTCACTTGATTTTAAGCCGCTCAACTGGTAAATGGTATCAATAAAAACAGATTCCTGCTGGCCAATCAGATCAAGTATCTTTCTTTCATTCAAACTGAGATCCGGGAATAACATACGCTGGATTTTTTTCTCAGGTAAAGGGATATTATCCCAGTTCAGTGCTGTAATGATGTCTTCAGCTCCGCTTATCAACTGTGCGTTATTTTCCTTTATCAGTTTGTTACATCCTTCGCTTTTACTATCGGTTACCCTACCAGGTAAGGCAAACACATCTTTATGATAACTGTTCGCTATATCTGCCGTGATCATGCTGCCGCCCTTGTTCCCGGTTTCTACTACAATTACTGCATCGGAGATGCCGGCTACTATGCGGTTGCGACTGGGAAAGTTTTGGGCATCAGGAGTAGTGCCACTCATAAAGTCTGTTAATAACCCACCTTTTTCTACCATTTCGCGGGCCATGGATTTATTGGCAGCGGGATAGATCCTGTCTAAACCATGTGCCAAAACGCCAATGGTAGAAAGACTTGATTTTAATGACTGTTTATGCGCTACAGCATCGATCCCGTATGCGAGTCCACTAACAATGACGGGTTCAAAAGGAGCCAGATCTGAAATGAGTGTCTTAAGCCAGTCACGGCCATAATCTGTAGGCTCCCTGGTGCCAACTATACTTAGCATACGACTGTCGTTCAACTGGCCACTTCCCTTGAAATACAGCAGGGGAGGTGCGTCGTAGCAATTATGTAATCTTTTGGGATAAGTATCATCTCTTAAAGTAATGGCATTGATTTTATATTTTTCAAGGAAACGTATTTCTTTTTCAGCCCGGTCGAAGTTCCGGAAATTTCTAATGGCTGAGGCCCTTACAGCACCTATACCGGGTATCTTTTCAAGTGCCGATTTCCTGGCTTTGAAAATTGATTCCGCATCAGGAAAATGCTGCAGTAATGTTTTCGTGTGTATATCACCGATATTAGGCACCATGCTTAAAGCAATAAGGTGCAAAAGTTCATTTTGAAGCATCCCGCATGTTACGGGAAAACTTGATTATGGCGATGTTCAAAACACGCAAATTATTTAGTTTTTTAACCGCAAAGAAACGAGGAAATGGCTGTTGACTAACGACTCCCAACTAATTCCCCGTTACCTGCAATTCCGTTCTCCGGTTCTGTGCCCGGCCTTCATCTGTTGCATTATCAGCAATAGGCCTGGTTGCACCAAAGCCTTTGAATGTTAGTCTCGCAGGTGCAATCCCTTTGGCGGTCAAGTAGGTTACCACAGCTTTTGCACGGTTATTAGAAAGGGTCAAATTGTCTGTTGCTTTACCAACATTATCCGTATGCCCGTTGAGTTGGATCTTTAGTGATGGATTTTCCGTAAGTAGCTGCACCAGGATGTCAAGTTCTGAAGTTGACTCGGGTTTCAACGTATACTGATTGGTTTCAAAGAAGATATTTTTCAAAACGATATTTGCATTCATCTCAATGGGTTGCAAAGGGATATCGATTTGATAAGTTGAATCAGGCGTTTTTTGAGAGAATGGGAAATTGCCTGAATAAAAGAGGTATCCTTTTCTGTTTACATTAAAAAGGTAATCTTTACCAAGTGGCAAAGTTACAAGGTAGTAACCGTCTTCGTCTGTTTGTACTTTGCTTAATGCCTGGCCTGTTGAAAGGTCCACCAGTTCTACGGCAGAGGGAAGACCGTTTTTAGTTTTAACATCGTATACTTTTCCTTGTACCCACAAAGTTCTGAGCGGCCTTACTTCTTCCCGCATATCAAAAGTATAAATATCCAGACCTCCTTTTGAATCTTCCCGGTCACTGGCATAGTAAGCTGTTCTTCCATCTGCTGCAATGATCAGGCTTCCTTCATTTTCAATGGTATTGATGGGATATCCAAGATTTTCAGGTTTGCTCCATTTGCCACCTTTTTGCTTTCGGGACAGGAACAGATCATCTCCTCCATATCCCTGGAGTCCATTGGATGTGAAGTATAATGTTTGATTGTCGGCATGTATAAAGGGACAGGTTTCATCGCCGGGAGTATTAATTTCAGGACCCAGGTTTTCCGGCTCGCTCCACTTCCCGTTTTGAAGGCGATGGGTTACATAAATATCAATGCCTCCCAAACCACCGGGGACGCGACTGGCAAAATACAAATCACGTTTGTCTGGAGAGAGGCAGGGAGCCGATTCCCAAAATTCTGTATTGATAAGACCACCCATATTTTTAGGCAGGCTCCATCCCTGGCGTGTTTTGATCGAGAAGTATAAGTCGCAGTTTCCAAACCCATCCGGAAAATTACAACCAGTAAAAATCAGCAACTGGCCATCCTGCGAAATGGTTTGCGCACCTTCATTTTGCTCCGAATTTATATTACCGCTCAGGCTTTCAGACATTCCCCATTTACCATCTTTCCATTCGCTAACATAAAAATCTTCATTGAAGTTTTTTACTCTTCGGGTATAGATCAACGTTTTGCCATCGATGGTGAGTGCCGGATAATATTCGGAAACAGCTGAATTTATTTCATCGCCCATGTTACGGGGTGCGAATACGTAACTGCTTCCGCTGAATTTTTTTTGCATATCCAATGCAAAAGCAAAACTTTTCCTCCGGTAAGTTGCAGCTTTAAGACTGGTTTCATTTAAGGAAGGATCTTTTGCAAATTCGTCAACAGCATTCAGTGCTTTTTCAAATTCCCCTTTTCCGGCAAGGTTGATGGAGTAGGGTAATTTATAATCGCGACTGTAAACCGGGTCGAGTTCAAAAGCCTTTTCATAATTTTCTATGGAAAGGGAATAGTTTTTTAATTCTCCATATAAGCCAGCTTTGGAAAGATAGGCATCTACAAATTTCTTATCCAGTTTGATGGCCTGGTCCATCAAGCCAATGGCTTCGAGGTATGCGCCCGATTCAGCTTTTTCAATGGCCTGGCTGTAAAGTGCGGCGGCTTTCTTATTCACTTTGGCGGGGTCGTAGCCCTGCGCATTGACGGAAAACGTGAAAATGATGCTGAAAAGGGCGAGGAAAAATGGTTTCATTGGATTCATAACGATCTGGTAAACAGAATATTTCGCTGAATCATAAAGTTAAAAGAATTTAACCGCAAAGGCGCTTAAGGAACGTTAATGTATTTGTGAACCTGCAAAGAAAGTTGCCA
>JAHEEX010000037.1 GCA_024640465.1 Sphingobacteriales bacterium
TGCATTTCCGGAATAAAAACAGAGTATATACAGGAAAAAAGGGAGGATCTTGCTCTTCATAAACAGGCTTTCGAATATTCAACGTATTTTTACAGGCTCAATAAAAATAAGAAGATTTGTCTGACCTGATTCATTTATTGCCTGATAATATAGCCAACCAGATTGCCGCAGGGGAAGTTATTCAACGACCCGCCAGCGCAGTGAAAGAACTATTGGAAAATGCGGTTGACGCTGGTGCAGATGAAATTCGGCTGATTATCAATGATGCCGGAAAATCATTGGTACAGGTTATTGACAATGGTAAAGGCATGAGTGAAACAGATGCCCGCATGTGTTTCGAAAGACATGCCACATCCAAGATCAGTAAAATTGATGACCTGTTTAGTATCCGTACGATGGGATTCCGGGGGGAAGCGCTGGCATCCATTGCTGCGGTTGCACAGGTGGAACTCAAAACCCGCCGTGCTGAAGATATATTGGGCACTTATATTGAAATCGATAACAGCCAGGTAAAGAAACAGGAACCGTGTTCGGCCCCAACCGGTACCAGCTTTGCCATGAAAAATCTTTTTTTTAATGTCCCGGCCAGGAGAAATTTTCTAAAAAGCAATGCTTCTGAAATGCGGCATATTGTGGATGAGTTTATCCATGTGGCATTGGCTTTTCCGGAAATACTCTTTACACTTACCAGCAACGGGCAGGAAGTATTTCACCTGGCAAAGGGTACACTTAAACAACGCATCGTTCAGGTAATGGGTAGCGCCTATGCTTCTAAACTGGTTGGCGTGATGGAGCAAACAGATTACCTGAATATTTATGGGTTTGTTGGGAAGCCCGATGCGGCCAAAAAAACCCGGGGCGACCAATACCTATTTGTCAATAACCGCTTTATAAAAAGTGCATACCTCAATCATGCGGTCATGAATGCTTACCAGGAAATGATTGCAGATCAGTCGTTTCCATTATATGTGCTCTTTATTGACCTTGATCCCGCACAATTGGATATTAACGTACATCCAACTAAACAGGAGATCAAATTTGAGGATGAAAAAATTGTGTACGCATTTGTACAGGCAGCCGTGAAACATGCCCTGGCCCAATACAGTGTTACTCCAACACTTGATTTTGACCTGGATCCGGCCATTCAGCAACTCGAAGCGGTAAGCAAACCCTTTACTTCAGAAAATATAGCCGCAGCATCAGCCAGTAACCTGTTCCATACTTTTACACAAAAGCACCAGGCACACAAGGTTGAATCCAGGAATGAATTACAGGGCTGGCGCCAGTATTATGACCCGGGAGCAGGGTCAGGAGCTGAACATGATGTTGCTACAGGCCAAAAAGAAAATAAAACTGAACCTGATTTCCTGGAGGTTTTTGCGAACCAGGCAAAAACTTCTCCGCTCGATATTACAGATGAAACAAAACCAGTACAACTGCATTTGTCTTACATCATGTTTCCCACAATGAAAGGGGTTGTAATGGTTCATCAGCAACTGGCACATGAGCGGGTTTTATATGAGCGTTTATCCGATGCCGTTACCGGTAAGCCGGTGGCAACTCAACGTAGCCTGTTCCCGGCAACATGCATGCTCTCCCCTGCTGACACTACACTAATGGAAGAGCTGATTCCGGACCTGAAACTGCTTGGATACCTGGTTGAGCCGTTTGGGAAAAATAGTTTTGTCATCCAGGGAACACCAGCAGGCATTCCCCAGGGAACCGAAAGCCAGGATATTGAAAAGTTGCTGGAAGCATATAAACATTTCAGTCCCGGAGTAGCCTGCTCCGGCAAGGAAAAACTTGTACGGGCAATGGCCAGCAGACAAAGTATAAAAACTGGCACCAGTTTGTCTGACCAGGAGATGCGTAATTTGATTAAAGATCTTTCACTTTGCCGCCAGCCCAATATCACCATTGGAGGCAATCCAACTTACGTTGAATTTGGTAAAGATTACCTGGAAAAATTATTCAGCAGGCCCTAACCGCAAAGGAACAATGACGCAAAGAATCAATATTTATCTATTACCCCCTGCAATAAAATTTCCATTTTTTTCCGTAGCAACTGTGCCGGCTGACGGTGATTATTAATCATAATGGAAAAAATCAGCCAGTGGTTTTTCTTCGTATAAACAAAGCCGCTTAATGCAATAACACCGGTAAGAGTGCCTGTCTTGGCATAGATGCGATTGGCGTCTTCCGGACTGAAAGTCCTTAAAGTTCCTGTACCGGCAGAAGGAAAAATTGTCTTAATTCTTTCCATGCCAAATTCTTCTTTCATTTTATCCAGTACCCACACAAAATCTTTTGGGGTAAATAAATTATAGCGACTAAGCCCGCTGCCATCAACCCACCTGGGCCTTTGAGGTAAGCCTTTCAGATCTGTATCCAGCAGGCGATTAATTGCTTCGTCCTCATTGAATTTCCCTGTGATCTCCCTGCCCGCCATCAGCAGGGTTTGCTCTGCAAAAAAATTATCGCTTCGGTGCATCATCGGCTTCAACATGGAATCTGTATACTGAGAAAATACTTTATTTAGATTAGGACTTACCCTCTTTAAAATGGGAGCTGTAGCATCAACAGGAAAAATATTCTTGTGCAGGGTATCATATATTAATTGAAGTGCTGTTGCCATTCCCAGTGTTACAAAAGGCACTTCCTTTTGCGCCGATTTTTCTTTTCCTTCGGTTATGGTTAACCGGTTGGCATCCCTGTCGCGACTGATGTCAAACTGGCCATTAGGGTTTGGCGGGGAGAATGAGACGGGCCAGTTAACTTCAGGTTCACTGGAAATAAAAACATCCAGGGTATCTCCTGCAAACTGCGGGTTTTCTTTTCGTGAAGTGGACTGGTACCAGCGGGTCACATTGCCATATACAGGCAATGCACTTCTTTCTACCATATAAGATTCACTATAATCATCCCAACTCCAGCCATGGCCCAGTGCCGGAGTTTTCCAATTTGCATCGCTGATGTATAATGGCTTTGATGCATTACGCATAAAATCAGCCACCGGCTGGTTTGGATAATCAGGATGAAGGAATGTTGGGTCACCGGTTGGATATAAAAGTATAGCGGTATCCAAATCTATCCATTCGATACCGGGCAATTGCCTTCCCAGGTATTTCATGCCCGCATAACAACTCATGATCTTGGTATTACTGGCCGGGATAAAATATTTATCCCCCTGGTAATTATAAATCCATGCTTTTTTTTCGGGATCATAAATACTCACACCTGTGTGCGCTTCCCTTAACACAGAATCTTCAATGAATGTTTTTCCTGCGGCACCCTGCAACGATTTCTGTGTACTACAGGAAAAAAAAACTGAGGCTATGCAAAAAATTACTGAATAATATTTTAAAGCTAATAAATGACGCTGCATAAGCCGAATTTCAAATAAAATTAAGGATTTTGAATTACAGCATGGTTTATTCAAGCCAATCATTTAAATTTCATTATGTCTCAGTGGAACAATACAAAAATCTTACACAGGATATTATTCCCGTTTCTCTTATTGGGCCTCCTGCTGGCATTTGGCATTTTGGGATATATGCTCATCGAACATTACGATTTGGTGGAAGCATTATACATGACCATCATAACCATTGGTTCGGTTGGTTATGAAGTTGTACACCCGCTAAGCAGGACAGGGATGCTTTTCACTTCTTTGTTGATTGTATTTAACCTGGCCGTTTTTACTTTTTTTATTACCATGCTCACCCGTTATTTTGCCGACGGGGAATTTAAAAGACAATATAAAATTTTCAAAATGGAAAACAGCATTGAGAAACTGAATAACCATGTGATCATTTGCGGTTTGGGCAGGAACGGACTGGAAGCTGCGCAGGTTATGCACGATAACGAGATACCATTTGTAGTACTTGAAGTGAAAGAGGTGGAAGAGACCATTCCATTTGACATCAAGTACCTGATCATAGGCGATGCACGCAATGATGAAATCCTTAAAAAAGCAGGTATTGAGCGGGCAAGAGCCCTTTTGACCACACTTCCCAATGATGCTGATAACCTCTATGTTGTTTTAAGTGCCAGGCAGGAAAATCCCGGGATCAAAATCATCAGCAGGGCTTCACAAAATTCTTCCGTAAAAAAATTAAAAATTGCCGGGGCCACTAATGTCATCATGCCAGACAGGATTGGCGGCGCTCATATGGCCACCCTTGTCATGCACCCGGACATCATTGAGATGATATCGTTAATGACTACCCGAAGCAATGATTCCTTCAGGGTGGAAGAGTTGCTGGTAACTATCCACACAGCCCTTAAAGATTTAAACCTTTGGCAGAATACCGGATGTACAGTCCTGAGCATTAAAAATAACAAAGACTATGTACTGAATCCCTCCCCCGAATACAATATCAATCCCGGGGAAAGGATCATCGTAATGGGTAGCCAGGCGCAAATAGAAAAAGTAAAAGCGCTTATCTGAACCTTTGTGCCTTTGTTACTTTGCGGTTAGGGTATTTAGGTTCCCTCCTGCGCCCTCATTCATCTTTCACTGCAATGTATTTGCCTTTTACTTTCGATTTTCGACTTTCGATTTTTAATTTCTTTCCTGCGCCCTCATCCACCTTTCCGGAATTTCATTACTGCTTGCCAGCAGATAATCCTGGTATGAACAGGCGATATAAGATTTATTGGGCAACTGCATCCACCATCGGCCTGTTTTCTTACTTTGCCGGAACACGGTATCCACTTCGGCAAATGCTGTATGAAATTCAAAAAATTGCTCCTTGTCGCTTAATACTGCTTCCGACAATCCTTTATGTCTTCCATCCACAAAATACCAGATCATCTGAGCCAGTTGGCTCGCAGCCAGTTGTTGTATATCGCTTTCCACATTATAACCATAAAAGCCAATAGAACTAAGCACCGGGCTCATGCCACAATACCTTGTAAGGGTGCAGGCTTCTTCTCCGGTGAGTCCATTGGGTGATGTATAATTAGAGGGTGCAGCAGCATGCTGTAAAGCAGCTATATCAAAACTTACCAGTTGAGAATTTCTTAACACAGGCTCCATCTCATCGATATTTTCCTTTACATGCCCAACCCTGAAACAGTCAAACCGAAGTTTATCCATTGTTTCAAGCATATTGGGATGTACAAAATAACTCTGGAAACCAATGTGATTATAATGGCGGATAAAGTTTGGTTCCCCGGTCAACATTTCCATTAAAAAGTTTTGGCTTTTAACAGGACTATCAGTAGCCAGGTTGATCAGCGAATCAATACAGGTTGCTTCAATGATCGTTTTCTGGTTTCGATATGCTTCATACTGCGCAAGGGTTAGGTCGTGAGAGCCCCCGAGAATGACAACCGTTTTCCCGGCTTCCGTAAGTTCAGCAACAACTGTTTTAAGGGCCGCATATGTATCCTGCAAGGTAGCACCGGGCAGTATGTTTCCAACATCCGCAATGCGTACATTAGGGTGCCAGTAATACAAGGAATAGAACTGATGCCGAATCGTATCAGGTCCTGCATTATCATATTGACCCGCCGCATTTCCACGGGCTTCACCACATCCCACCAACACCAGGTCGGCATCTTCAAGAGCTGGGAACTCCTCTTCGTAGGCCTGGACGAATTTGCCGATCTGTCCTTCACGATAACCCTCATCGTGCGACAATTCATGCAGGTTCAGAGGATTGAGGAAATCGGTAATATTAAAAAGGTTATTCATACCCTTGAATTTCTGGCAAACCTAACCCTTTAGGCGCAAAAAGAATCCCCAAAAAAACCACAAAACGGTTTCCGCGGCACAAAACGGGGTAATCATTATCTTCGCAGCATGGAAGATGTGTTACAACAGGTAGAAAATTATACCCGCGAGATCGAGTCTTTTGAAACCAGCGATCCCGAAACGCTTGAATCATTCAGGATACGATTCCTGGGAATGAAGGGATTGGTAAAAAGCCTGATGGGCGAAATGAAAAATGTCCCTGCCGAAAAGAAAAAAGATTTCGGCCAGGTGATGAATGCATTTAAGCAGGCTGCCGAACAGAAATATGAATCACTGAAAGAATCAGCATCCGTTATTACTGAAAACGGTTCTACTGATATTGATGTTTCCCTTCCCGGTGACCCTATACCTATTGGCAGTCGCCACCCGATAACCCTGATGCGTAACAGGATCGTTTCTATATTTCAGCGATTAGGCTTTGCCGTTGCGGAAGGACCCGAGATAGAGGACGACTGGCATAATTTCACTGCGCTCAACCTTGGTGAAAACCATCCTGCAAGAGATATGCAGGATACATTTTATTTATCCCAGAACCCAGACTGGCTGCTGCGCACCCATACCAGCAACGTACAGATCAGGGAAATGCAGAAAGGTAAATTACCCATCCGAATTATCTGTCCGGGAAGGGTATACCGAAATGAAACCATCAGCGCCAGGTCACATTGCTTTTTTCACCAGGTGGAAGGTTTGTATATAGATGAAAATGTTTCTTTTGCCGACCTCAAACAAACTCTTTACTTTTTTGTGAAAGAAATGTTTGGTGATGACGTGAAAATCCGTTTCCGACCCAGCTATTTCCCTTTCACGGAGCCCAGTGCCGAAATGGATATCAGCTGCCTGCTTTGTAAGGGCGAGGGATGTGCAGTATGCAAAAGAACTGGCTGGCTGGAGATCCTTGGCTGTGGTATGGTTCACCCACAGGTGCTGGAGAATTGCGGTATTGATTCAACAAAATACAATGGCTTTGCATTTGGAATGGGCATTGAACGTCCGGCATTGCTGAAATATGGTATTACGGATATCAGGTTGTTTAGTGAAAACGATGTGCGGTTTTTGGAACAGTTTACTTCCGCGATATAAAAAAGATAAATTAATTTAACCGCTAAGAAACGAAGAACACGAATTTACAGAATGATCCAGACCATTATCATCTGCGGTGCGGGAACGATGGGGAGTGGCATTGCACAAGTTTCAGCTCAAAGCGGTTTTTATACAATTCTATATGATCTCAATCCAGCCATGCTGGAAAAGGCAAAAAAAGGATTAGTTCAAAGCCTGGAAAAGCTTACAGAAAAGGGAAAGATCAGTGCAGGAGAAAAAGAACAAATCCTGATGAGGCTTAGGTTTACAGATAATATATATGATTGCATTGGTGACCTGGTCATTGAAGCCATTGCAGAAAAACTTGACATTAAGATTGCCCTTTTCAACCAACTTGCAGAAATCAATCACTCAGATACCATTTTTGCCAGCAATACATCTTCTTTAAGTGTTTCTGCCATTGCTTCCGGTACGATGCATCCCGGCCGGGTCTGCGGAATGCATTTTTTTAATCCCGCCCCGGTCATGAAACTGGTGGAAGTTATACAAGCCGAACAAAGCCGTAAAGATGTGGTAGACATAATCATGAACCTCGCCAGGCAATTAGGAAAAACACCCGTCCTGTGTAAAGATGCCCCCGGATTTATAGTTAACCGTATTGCAAGACATTATTACCTGGAACCTTTAATCCTGGTAGAAAAGGGATATTGCTCAATGGAAACAGCAGACGATTTGTTGGAATCCTGTGGGTTTAAAATGGGCCCTTTCAAATTAATGGACCTGATTGGCAATGATGTGAATTACGCAGTTACGCAGTCGTTATATGAAGCCTGTGGACGACCGGTAAGGTTCAGGCCATCACCCATACAAAGAGAGAAAGTTGAAAAAGGGGAACTGGGGAAAAAAAGCGGCAAAGGATATTATGAATATTGAACAGGGAATAAAGAACAAAAAATATGGAATGAGGAATGAGGAAGGGAATACAAATGCAGTCGCTAGTCAGGAGTCATTAGTCAACAGCCAAAGGCAGAGAAATAAGAAATTAGGAACAAAAAATAAAGAATGAGGAAGTAAATACAATTCCTGCAAAATTAAACCGGATGGATAATGAAAAAATTTTAGTTACTGGCGGCACCGGTCTATTAGGCAGTTACTTACTACGCGCTTTAATACAGCAACATAAACAAGTTACAGCTCTCTACAGGGGACAATTCCCCATTCTTTTAACCCCTGCTGAAATAGAGAAGGTAAACTGGTTCAAAGGTGATATCCTGGATATAACCAGCCTGCAGGATGTATTGGCGGATAGCACTCATGTGTATCATTGCGCAGGGATGGTTTCATTCAATCCCTCAAAAGCAGATGAGATGATGAAGATCAATGCGGAAGGAACGGCCAATGTGGTTAATATCTGCCTTGAGTGTGGCATAAAAAAATTGGTTCATGTAAGTTCCGTTTCGGCATTGGGCAGAAAAAGAAACCATATTACCATAAACGAAAAGGTAAAATGGGACGAGGATGCCAATCTCTCTGAATATGGAAACAGTAAGTACCAGGCCGAAATGGAGGTATGGCGCGGGATAAGTGAAGGACTGGATGCCGTAATTGTAAATCCTACCATTATTTTAGGTGTTGGCGACTGGAATAAAGGATCAGCTGCCATGTTTAAGAATATATATCGGGAGTTCCCCTGGTATACTGATGGCACCAGTGGATTTGTTGATGCCATGGATGTGGCCAAAATCATGATCAGATTAATGGAGAGCGATATTTCTGCAGAAAGATTTATCATCTCCGGCGAGAACCGATCATATAAGGATGTTTTCACCCAAATGGCCCTGGCTTTTGGGAAAAAGCCACCTCATAAAAAAGCAACATCTTTTTTAAGCGGCATCGTATGGAGATGGGAAAAAATCAAAAGCCTTTTTTCTTCAGCAGATCCACTTCTCACCCGTGAAACTGCAGAAACGGCACAAATGCATGTTTCCTATGATAACAGCAAGATCCTGAATTACTTGCCTGAATATACATTCCGCTCTGTAGATGAAACCATTGCAGATTACGGCCGTGAATATTTGGTTAAAATGAAGCAACTACCACAATAATCAGTCCGGTAAAGGGTTATTCCGATAATACTCAAATGATGCATAAAATCCTTATCCTGTTCACAGGCATACTTTTTCATCTGAACGTTCAAAGTCAGTCATTTATCGCTTCCGGGAAAGTAACTGATAAACAAACCGGACTGGCACTAACCGGAGCATCGGTTTTTTGCCAGAATACAACACTGGGCACTACCACCAACAGCCAGGGAGAATTTTCACTCAACCTTGCATCAGGTGGCTATGATCTGGTGGTTTCTTTCAGCGGTTATGAGACCTTCAGTGTAAGAATAAATAATAACACGGAAAATATCCGCGCACTTACCATTGAGCTCAAACAAAAGGATAAAAGCCTGGAAGAGGTATCCGTTACCGTTACAAACGAAGTGAAGGATGGCTGGGAAAAATATGGTGCATTTTTCCGTGAACAGTTTCTTGGCATGACCATTAACAGCAGCCAATGCAGTATTGAAAATCCGGAAACATTGCGTTTTTTTTACAGCAAGAAAAAGAACCGTTTGAAGGTTACTGCCCGTGAAGACCTTAGGGTATCCAATAAGGCACTCGGTTATTCAATCAGGTACCAACTTGATTCTTTTGTGCACGAATACGCTTCAGGCAACACACAATACACCGGATTTCCTTTTTTTGAAGAAATGAAAGGCACTGTTGAGGATCAGGAAAACTGGAATACAAACCGGGAGAAAGCCTATTATGGATCACTGTTGCATTTTATGCGTTGTTATTACGACAGTACCATTGGAGAAAACGGTTACAAACTTGAAAAAGTAGATGCAGGAAGCAACAAAAGCAGGCTAATAAATAATCCTTATGATTCAGCTTACTTCCAGGTAACTGATACACGTGATGTTGACCTGAACTTCAGCGGCAAACTCAGGGTGGTGTATATGCTCGAACAACCTGAAAAAAATTACCTGCAGGTAAATAATCTTTCACCTAATACGACTATCCAGATTTCCATACTGGATTTTTCCGAGATCATTACGATTGAAGAGAATGGATATTTTTATGACCAGAAAGATCTCCTGGCATTAGGGTATTGGAGTTGGGAGAAACTGGCGGATTTTCTGCCGTACAATTTTGAACCAATGGAAGAAAGTCGCCAGTAGCCAGTAGACAGTCGCCAATAACAGCCATTCAAACTTTGAATAGTATTTGTACAAACTCAATTACTTATCATTAATAAAAAAATGCTGTGATAATTTACTGCTATTTAGTATACTAAAAACGAAATCGATTTACCTGAACTTCTTTTAAATTATTTTTCATTTATAGGTAGTACCATCAGTAGTAACAGGTGTGAGACTAAGGGCTGTTATTGGCGACTGGTGACTGGTGACTGGCTACTGTCTTTCTTCCAGTTTCTTCACCCGATCCCAGAGATCTGCAATACGTTTGATCCAAACAATTTCCCTTTTTTTGATTCCTGCCTCTTCGGCTGGATATCCAAAATATACTTTTCCGCCTTCGAGACTGGAAGGAATACCACTTTGTGCGAGCACAACGGCATCTTTACCAATGGTTAGTGTTTTACTAACACCCACTTGCCCCCAAAGTACTACGCCATCTTCAATATTAACCGCTCCAGCTATGCCAACCTGCCCGGCCAACAGGCAGTTTTTTCCAAGCACAGTATCGTGGCCTATATGAACCAGATTATCCATCTTGGTACCACTGCCTATAATGGTATCATTTGTAACGCCCCGGTCGATGGTACAGCCCGCACCAATTTCCACGTCATCTTCAATTACCACCCTTCCGCAGCTTTCCATCCTGCGGTACCATACCGGCCTGTTTTTTTTGGTATTATAATAAAACGCATCGGAGCCAATGACTGTTCCCGCCTGTATCACTACCCTGTTACCAATTACACAATGATCCATAATGGTAACGTTTGGGTGAATAACACAATCATCTCCTATGCTTACATGATGCCCGATAAATGCCCCAGGATAAATATACGTACCCTCGCCAATAACAGCATGAGGACTTCGCTCTCCAATGGCTGCTTCAAAAGGCCGGAAATGCCTGACAATTTTAAGGTAAGCTTCAAATGGCTCTTCTACGAGCAACAATGCTTTTCCATCCGGAAATGAATCTTCCTGGTTGATGATGATAAAGGAAGCAGCGGAGTCAATACACTTGCGATAATACTTGGGATGATCAACAAAAGCGAGATCACCAGTTTCCACTTTATGTATTTCATTTATACCCAACGCAAGACCAGATGTATTTCCTATGAGTTTAGCGCCTATCAGATTTGCAATCCAGGTAAGGGGAACAGGTGAGGGAAATTTCATGTTGCAAATTTATTTGCAGCAAAGGTAAAGGGTTACCCTCATTCTTTATATCAGTCGATATTCCAATTCAAGTATTACATGCAGGGTAGAATAAAGTTTTTATACACAACTTAATCGTTGTTTTTATATCTAATCGTATTATTGAAGTTTAAAAAGCCTGTTTTCTAAAAAAAATAATCCATCACTTTCTTCATTACAATCAGGTAATCCACACCCCCGGAAAAAATGTTAATAAAAAACTTGAAAAAAATTTTCTACTTAGCAAAAATTATTTTTAATATTGTGGAGGGAAATTTCAATTTCCCGTACTTACTAACCCATTCATATAACAAAGCTCAGTGAAAACTGAGCTTTATTATTTTACGGAATTCCCTTTCTGCCCGGCTGTAAATAACAAAAAAGACATTCTTAAACCCAAATCTGAGAAGCTTGATTCTCCATTTTTTTACTGGCAAAATAAGACCGGGGAATACTATTGAAGGGCTGAAATGCAGGATAACAAAGCATTTCAGATCATATCAATAATACACATTTTATTATTTTCGAAATTTCTTTTGAGAGGATTTACTGAAATCAGTCTGAAAAAAACATTGGCATACATCAAAAATGTGTTGATTGACTTAGCGCCATGTGCTTAATATTTCATCTTTGTCCGAACAGTTTTCTATTCGGAAAAGCGGTTTGGTAAAATCAGACTAAGGTGCTTTTGGCCCAAGAATTCACTTACATTGCAACAAATTAAGGATATGCTAAAATCTATGACAGGTTACGGGAGGGCGGAGCAAATGGTGAAAGAAAAGACCTTCCTGGTAGAAATCAGATCGCTCAACGGAAAACAGTTTGAAGTATTGCTCAAACTGCCTCAACTGCTGAAACCATATGAATTTGAGATCCGAAACATGCTCTCAGAAAAACTTATCAGGGGCAGCATCGAGTGTATAATCACTTTAAAACAGAATGGTGCGGCCAAGCCTGTGAGTATAAATACTGATCTGGCTAAAGCATATTACCAGCCATTGAAAGAATTATCTGATTCCCTGGGCCTTGATCCTTCTCATATACTTAGTTCATTGCTCAAATTACCTGAGGTGGTTAGTCCATCTACCGATATGTTCAGCGTATCAGAATGGGAAGACTTCAAACAGGTTTTAGATGCCGCTCTTATCGAAATTGATAAACACAGGCTCGATGAAGGTGCAGCCCTCGAAAAGGAGTTGGCACTCAGAATACGGAATATAGAAGAACAGCATGAAGAAGTTATAAAGCTGGATCCACTCAGAAAGCAAAAGATCAGGGATAATATTACCAAACTGCTGGAAGAAAATGTTGGCGCTGAGAAAACAGATCATAATCGTATGGAACAGGAATTGATTTATTATATCGAGAAGATTGATATAACAGAAGAACAGGTACGATTGAAAAACCACTGTGCTTATTTTATGACCCTGCTAAATGATAATGACATGGCCAAAGGGAAGAAACTTTCCTTTGTTCTCCAGGAAATTGGCAGGGAGATCAATACCACAGGTTCTAAAGCATATGATGCGGGCATTCAAAAATGGGTGGTAATGATGAAGGATGAACTGGAAAAGATGAAAGAGCAGGTACTCAATGTTCTCTAGTTGTTAGTTGATAGTGGTTGGTTGTTAGTTACAGCCAGATCCTGCATTTGCTGACAACTAACAACTATCAACAAACAACTGTATTTATAGTATTTTTGTCCAAAATCAATTGTTTTGAAAAAGTCCGTTTTTATCCTCCTTTCCCTGATTGCGGGATTCTTTGCCTGCGAAACCATCAACCTCTTTGAAAAAAATGTGCCGGTTCCCGGACAGGCATGGAATAATACCTTCAAACCGGAAATTAGTTTTGACATAACCGATACCACGGCCTATTATAATATTTATTTTGTAATCAGGCATACAGATGCTTATGGCTTTAACAATATCTGGGTGAACGCAACCAGTTTCGCCCCGGGTGATTCGGCAAGCATTACAGAAAGGTTCGATTTTTTGCTCGCCTCACAGGATCGCTGGACCGGCAGTGCCATGGATGATATTTATGAACACCGCATACTTTTATATAAACAACCGGTGAAGTTCAGGAGATCTGGTGTGTATAAAGTGAAGTTCGAGCAGGTTATGCGGGAAAACCCCCTAAAGCACGTGTTGAACGTTGGACTTAGGGTTGAAAAAGTCAAATCCTGATGAACCCTTTCTTAAAAAAAAAGAGACTTGCCCTCATCACCATTGTATATTGGTTCTTATTAAGCTACCTCATAGCGGCACTCGCCTGGTGGTTCATTGAACTCTTGCAACAGAACAATGAGATGTACCTCTTCAAAAAAGAACTACTTCAACAAAATGACCCCTCGTATCCGCTCATGATCCAGCGGATTACCGAAGAAAGGGATCTAAATACGGCACAATATATTGGTGAAGGAATAATGTTTCTGCTACTCACACTGGCAGGCGCAATATTTGTTTACCGGGCTACCCGCAGACAGATCAGGCTCAACACCCAGCAACAAAATTTCATGATGGCCGTTACACATGAACTTAAAACGCCGATAGCCATAACCAAACTGAACCTTGAAACATTAATCCGTCATCGTCTTGATGCCGACAAGCAAAAAAAGATCATAGACAGTACCCTGCAGGAAACCAACAGGCTGAACGATCTCTGCAATAATATTTTACTGAGTTCCCAACTCGATGCGGGGGGATTTATGGTCAACAAAGAAGATACAAACCTTAGCGGAATCATTATGGAAATAACAGATGATTTCCAGCAGCGATTCCCCAGGCGAAAAATTACGCGTAATATAGAAAAGAACCTCTATTACAAAGCTGACCATCTCTTATTGCAATTGGCTTTGAACAACCTCATGGAAAATGCATTGAAGTATTCTCCCGCAGAAAAAAATATCCATATATCTCTAACCGAAGAAGACAAATACCTACGCATTTGTATCAGTGATGAAGGACAAGGAATACCCGATAGTGAAAAAAAGAAGATATTCGATAAATTTTACCGGATAGGGAATGAAAATACCCGCAAGGCAAAAGGAACCGGCCTGGGGCTTTATCTTACCCAAAAAATTGTGGAGGATCACCAGGGGTCCGTTTTTGTAACTGATAATATGCCTACAGGCAGTAATTTTGTGATCCTCTTTCCCAAAAAAATGGCATAAATGACAAAATCACCTTCAATTTTGATTGTAGAAGATGAGGAAAACCTGCAAGATGCCCTTAAGCTTAACCTTGAACTGGAAGGTTATGAGATCAGCACAGCATCAGACGGTGCCGAGGCATTGAAAAAAGTCCATGATGAATACTTCGATCTCATCATCCTGGATATCATGCTGCCCGAGATCGATGGGATAAGCGTTTGTGAAACCATCAGGCTGAAAGACACACAGGTACCCATTCTTATGTTAAGCGCCAGGTCGAGCAGTGCCGATCGTGTATTAGGCCTGAAAAAAGGAGCAGACGACTATCTGACCAAGCCCTTTAACCTGGAAGAATTACTATTGCGTATTCAAAAGCTTATCAGTAAGAACCAAAAACTACAGGATAAATCTACTGTTGAGGACACGTTTAGTTTTGGTGGAAATACAATTGATTTTAATGCGCAGGAAGCGTTTAATGCCAAAGGAGAAGCAATTCCTTTAAGCCTGAAGGAATCAATGCTGCTAAAACTGCTCATAGCCAATAAAAATGAAGTGGTATCAAGGGAAAAGATCCTGCAAGCTGTTTGGGGCTACCAGGTTTTTCCAACCACACGCACGATCGATAATTTTATTCTCAATTTCAGGAAATACTTTGAAGAAGACAGCCGTGAGCCACGGTACTTTCATTCTGTAAGAGGTGTGGGGTATAAATTCAGCGACTGACTTCACCAACAGGAAACAAAGGACGCAAGGTTAAGTTGTGGAAGACTGGAGTTTGTCCAGGATGATTTGAGCCCTTTCGAAATCTGCCATCGCTATATTGCCCTCAATTAGCGGAGAGAACTGCGCTACCTGGCAGTCCTGTAATAAGGAAACCGTTTGTTTTGCAAGTTCCTCAGGAACATATCTGCGAATCAGTCCAGCATAAATATGATCAAAAGTTTCCCCGCGCCGGATTTCATAACGCTCTGAAATAACGGAAACGATTACCTGCTCTATTTCCCTATACGCTTCCGCAGGCATATTTAGATGAACAAATTCTTTGGCTTTGCCCAGATTGAAGATATGTGGAAAGAGACTTAACTGCTGCACCGGGGGCTCGGTTGAAATTTCTGCTGTCGACTTCCCTGCATCAGGAGAATCTTTACTGTACTTCTTTTTACCCTTTCTTCCTGTTAAAAAAAATAAGATGGCCAATATGAACATCACTAAAAGAAAAAGAACGATTACATACCCGGGAAATTCGTTTTTTCCTGACGGAGCAGAAACAGGATCAGAAATCCCGGGTTTTCCAGGTTTGGTCTTTCTCAACGATGCTTCCATCACCTGGAAAGGAATAGAATCGGTTTTTGATTCAATGTATTTGCCCGAAAGAGGGTCAAAAACCACCAAATTAACAGAAGGTATAACAAACCGGCCTGCGCTGGTTGGTGAAAAAGGAATGGTAAATATTTTTTTACCTGTTATAGGCGCAACAGATTTATTCAATTCCTCTTTGCTTTCAGGTTCAAATGTTTCAATCCCCGCCGGCCAGTTTATTTGCGGGCTGCTGATGACCGGAAGGTTTCCGCTTCCGGAAATATTAATACTAAGGGTGGCAACATCACCTACAGCCAATTCTTTTTCATCCAGATCAGTCCTAATGGTAAACTGACCTACTGCTCCGAAAAATCCCTGCGGCTGGTTTCCTATAGGTAAAGCTTTTACGGTTATTATCTTCGGCTCACTCGACAGGGTTACCTGTTGTTTAACCCAGGCAGCAGGTCCGATTCCCTCTTCGCCAAAAGCACTGAGAATATCATTGAGGGTATTTTGATTCCTGGCGAAAGATTCTTTTATAAAACTAACGGTGTTATCTACCTGAATTGACTCCAGTTCATATTTGCCTTCCTGCAAAGGGTAAAGCTGGACTTTTCGGAGGAGGTACACATTGTAATCTTTTCCGTTAAACTTTTCATAATGTGCCTGTTCAGATTCCGGGTCAGCCATATCAAATACACTGAAACCACTGAATGAAGGCCTGCGTGTTACTTTTGATTCTGAATTCAGCCGGGTATATAATTTATATATAGCAACCAGTGGTTCACCGACGTAGACATTTGTCTTGTTAAGCTCCAGTCTGACAAATAAATTATTTTTTATTTTCTGACTGATATTTTCACCTGTTTTAAGGATCATATCATTCAGGGGCTGGTTTCCCGCTTGTTTGTCGATCTGTATAATGGTATTATTACCGGGGTCAGTAACTTCTATCGCTATGGAACCGGAACGAAGGTTCTGGCCATCTGCGTTTGCAGAAGCCGACTGAATAACAAATTTTCCTTTTCTAATTGGTTGCAATACAAAACCAATGGCAACATATTCCTTCATTTCCCCATTGATCAGTGTCCACCCATTTGAATAATCAGGACCCTGGATAACTTTAAACCCGGCAAAAGAGGGCGGAATAAATTTATTGATCTTTTTTGCATGCTCAATGGTATACTGAATATGAATGAAGTCTTCAGTGGATATGCGACTTTCATCAACCTGTACAGATAGTTTCAACTGTGCAATTGCTGCTGATACAAATAACAGCAGGATGCTCAAGAAAATAAGACGAGTGTAAATTTTTAGCATGTTTTCTGTACCCCAGGTGCGCTGAATGAAATAAACACAAGTACAAATATAAAAGTTGATAAGCTATCAACTGAATATAGCAGAGGAAAATGGATAGACGGCAGTACATTGTTAAAAAAATAACCGCAAAGAAGAAAAGTACGCAATGCTAATAGAATTAGGCCAATTTATAAATCACCCAATTGTGGCCGCATAAGGATATCTTCAACGCAGGCCTGGGGAGAAAGGCTTGCGGCAGCTACAACCATGGCTGCGATATCATCCGCTTCCATAATTCTTGAAGGATCGATTTCAAACCCCTCCCATGAACCGGTAAGGGTTGCACCAGGGTGTACCGCTGTTACTTTGATCCCATGAGGTTTCATTTCTTCGCGTAAATTCCTGCTGAATCCCAACAACGCCCATTTGCTGATACTGTAAGAACCCCCGTTTGGATATGCCTGAAGCGCAGCCACTGAACATATATTGAAGATGTGCCCGCTTTTATTTTTGATCATACCAGGTGCCAGGATACGTGTGAGATGATAAGCTGAAAACAGGTTTACGTTCAGCATTTTTTCAAGTTGCCCTTCCGGTTCCTGGTGAACTGTCCCCGGTTCAAAAACACCAGCATTGTTGATCAGGATATCAACATTGCTAAAAGCCTCAAGCACCTTTTTCCCAAAATATTTTACTTCATCCTCCACACCAAGATCTGCATTATGACTAATAATACTGGTATTATACTGCTCCATAAGGTCCTGTTGCCAATGCAGGGTTTTATCCATTTGCCGGGAACAAAGGAAAAGGTCTGCACCTATGCGGGCAAACTGTTCCGCAATGGCTTTGCCGATCCCCTTACTGGCCCCTGTAATGACTACATTCATAACGATATTATTAAATCAAAACATCCTGGCAGCAATATTGCATAAAGAATACAAAGCTATAGTAAGTTTGTAAAATAAATACTGAACAGTGAGCATACGTACATACCAGCAAATATTTTTTGATCTTGACCATACACTTTGGGACTTTGAAACCAACTCCCGGGAAACGTTACAGGATCTCTACCTGGAACTGGGATTGGAAGGCAGGGGGATCGATACTTTTGAAGAATTCCATGCTGTCTACCATCATTATAACCAGATATTTTGGGACCGCTTCAGAAAGGGGTTCATTAACAGGGACGAATTACGGTGGAAACGTATGTGGCGGACACTGGTGGATTTTAAGATCGCAGATGAAAATCTTGCCCGGGATATGAGCGAACGTTACCTGGAGATCCTGCCAACCAAAAAGAACCTTTTTCATGATACGATAGATATCCTGGATTACCTTAAGGCAAAATCCTATCCGATGCATCTCATCACCAATGGATTTGAAAAAACCCAACATGCCAAAATGAAGAATAGTGGGATCGACCATTATTTCACGCATGTGATCACTTCCGAAGCAGCGGGAATAATGAAGCCGCATGTAGCGATCTTTGAGTATGCGATGGAAAAAGCAGGCGCCAGGCCGCATCATTGTATCATGATCGGCGATACGCTGGATGCCGACATAGAAGGAGCAAATAACGCAGGTATTGACACGGTTTATTTTAATCCGGCGGTTCCAGCTAACGGAGATATACAACCGACATATGTGATTGAGAACCTGGGCGAGTTGAAAAAACTGCTGTAAAATTAATTTGATATTAAATCTACTACAGGATTTAACTGAGGATTGTCCTCCCCCTAAAACCTGAGTATGTGTAAAGTTCGAATTTCACCCCCTCCAAGAGGGGGACAATGCTTCTCTAAAACTTTCTTGCAGTGAAGGGCTGTTATGTCCCCCTCTGGAGGGGGTTAACAACGGAGTAGTTGTACTGTAGAGCTTTAGGGGGAGGAAGTCTCAAATTTTAATTAATATTAGCAATCACCGTTACACCACCCTGAACGGCATCCCCGATCTTTACATTTACCGGAGTGTCTGGGGGTAATAAAAGGTCAACACGACTGCCGAATTTTATAAAGCCCATTTCATTGTTCTGGATAACAGATTGCCCAGGCTTAAGATAGTTTACGATTCGCCTGGCCACGGCACCTGCGATCTGCTTTACAAGTATGGTTGTTTTATCATTGCGCAGAACAACACTATGCCGTTCATTTTCGGTTGAAGATTTAGGATCCCATGCAACAAGGTATTTCCCTTTGTGGTATTGGCTGTATAATACTTCCCCATTGATAGGATTGCGGTTTACATGCACATTGGCCGGACTCATGAAAATAGAAACCTGGAGTCTTTTATCTTTAAAATATTCCATATCTACGGTTTCCTCAATAACCACTACTTTACCATCTGCGGGAGCTATAATGGCATTTGAATTCATGGTGTGGTTCCTTTTGGGAATCCGGAAGAAGGAAACGATAAAAAGGAAAAAGCCTGTTGCCAGGATAAATAAAACCCAGGCTAAAAAAGGATGGTTATAACTTAGAAATGAAAAGGCAAGGTAGCTGATCAGAATGTAAATCAGGCCGGCAATGGCAATACTGGTATATCCTTCTTTGTGAATAGTCATGGTTGACAAAGTTATACATTTACCGCAAAGCAGCAAGCCCTTGCCATTTCAGGACCAGGCTTTTTGAATGAATCGCAATGCATTTCCATACATAAAAGCTTCAATATCCTGAGAAGTATAGCCTCTGGACGTCAATAAACCCGGAAATTTCTGCAGGTCTGCAATGGTATGAATATCGTATGGACATTGTTCTTTTCCAAAACCACCATCAAGATCAGACCCAATGCAAATATGTTTTGTATTTCCAGCCAGCTGGCAGATATGATCTATATGGTTTACCAAAGCCTCCAGGTCGCATCCAGCCTGTAATGGTGTTGACACTTTTCGTACCCAGCCCGGAACAATCATCCATGCGTCCATTGCGGCACCAATGATAGCACCTCTTTCGATAAGCGCTTTCAGCATATCATCACTGTATTGCCTGTTATGGTTGACAATTGCCCTGCAATTATTATGACTCGCCCAAACCGGACCTTTAAAAAGATCAAGCGCCTGCCAGAAAGCATCATCACACAGATGAGTGGCATCGAGGATCATTTGCATACTATCCATTTCCTTAAGCAATGAGATACCTTTTTCCCCCATCTTCCCTGTTGCATCCGTTCCATTGGCATACCGGCCGGGACCATAATGCGCGGGCCCGAGCGCACGAAGGCCATAGGCATACGCACGTTCCAAATGTTGCAGGGTAACCAGCGAATCTGCTCCTTCTAGGCTAAGAATATAGCCGATCGGTTTCTGTGATGAAATAGTTTCATCATTCCATAATAAAAGATGTTTTCCCAATTGCTCCAGATCCCTGATTTGCACCATCTCCCCGGCATCTTCCATGGCCCGGTACCAGGCAAGCTGGCCTTGTGTTTGTGCCCAGGCCTGCTCTGGTGAGTGCCAACCGGAAAGCGGATTTTCGGGTGAAACAAAACGGGCCAACTGTGTGGCTACAACAAGCCCTGTGTTACCTTCACGCAGGGCGGGAAGCGATACAGTGGCACCAGACCTTCCGGGCATATCTGTTTTTCCTGACTCACGGGTGTTAATATCCGAAACGGGTAACCGAAGATTGCGGTTCCATTCCATGGCGTTCATGGAGAGGTCGAGGTGGATGTCGATAGCAAACATAAAATACATTTAACCGCGAAGTCAGAAAGAAATAAAACGATTTCGAGCCAATACTTTCCAGTCCCCTGTAACAACTCCTTCTTCTACCGAAATCAGCCGTTCATACAAAGCCACAGTCGGACAAATATGATACGGGATGCCGTATAACAAATCCCCTGGTTTAAAGCGGTGGCCTTCAGGCGCCTCCATAACCAGATGCTCTTCACTTTGCCCCACAGGCTTCAATTCCGGGGCTTCAGGAAAAAATACACGGCGCGCAATATCATTTTCAGCAGCCACAGATTTATGGCCAAGGTCAAGACAAATCCTATTTGATGTTGGTAGTGAAATCACTCTTGTAATTAATACTACTGCGGGTTCAAAAGGCTGCTCCGGACAGAGATCGCTATATCCCTTATCCCAAAATATACAGGTCCCCGGACTACACTCAACAACCGGACGCCTGGCATGGATCGGAAAAGTGGGCGACCCTCCCGCAATAATAACGGGTAATGCAAAACCAATTTCGGTTATGCGTGTTTGCATTGCCAAAACCATTTGAAATCCCTTATCACAATCAATGGTACGCTGTGCAAAATCCGGATTACGCTGATGACCGTCGTAAGCATGTAAACCAACAGGTTTAATCCCTTTTTGTGAATCACAAAATTGGTAAAGATCAATAACTGCATCGCCAGGTATAATTCCACTTCGGTTCATGCCCACATTCAAGTCGATGTATACCGGAACAGTCAGATTATTGGCGGCAAAAGCTGCAGCCATATCCCTTGCCGAATCCTGGTTGTCTGTAAGACATGCATATGTTGTTTTTGGGAATGCCTGGATGACTTTAATAAACCGTTCTACTTTAGGCCCATGCGGCTGGTATGCCAATACTACATCAGGCGCTCCACAGAGGCCGAGCAATTCTGCTTCTGCAATAGTGGCGCATTTAAATTTGCTGATCCCCGCTCCCATCATCAACTTAATTCCCTCGGCCGTTTTGTGTGTTTTGATGTGCGGACGTAAGCGTGAAACATCGTCGATCATGGAAATCATTCGGCGGATATTTTCGGCTACCCGTTGGGGAAATACTATTAATGCAGGGGAGTCTATACTATTTACTTGTTCAATGCTATACCAATGTTTCATAGTTATACCGCTAAGTTTATATGAGCGCAAAGATGGCTTCGATTTCTACCGGCACCCTGTCTGGCAGTGAACCCATTCCCACGGCGCTTCGAACACCAATGCCGTTATCGTCTCCCCAAACCTGGGCAAATAATTCGCTGCAGCCGTTAATAACAAAGGGATGCCTTTCAAATTCCGGAGTGGCATTTACCATCCCCAGCACCTTTATAACCCGCTTAACTTTATCAAGGCTGCCAAGGTGGTTTCTGACAGAGGACAGGATACACAATCCAACAAGCCTGGCTATTTTTTTTGCTTCTTCAGCATCAATGTCCTGACCAACTTTTCCGGCGATACGGGTACCATCAGGCCTTATGGGCACATGGCCGGAAACATACAGGTATTTTCCGTCTATGAGGCAGGGT
>JAHEEX010000190.1 GCA_024640465.1 Sphingobacteriales bacterium
AGCTCCGGAGGAGCGGCATTCTTGTATATCTCATCTTCAATATAAGGTACCCCTAACGGAAAATATTTATTCGTATTTAAAAAAAAGCCGGCCTGTAAATACAGACCGGCGAGGTGCATTTTAGCCACCTTACAACAACCAACAAGTTTTCCTCACATCCTTCCTTTCATCATCATGTTCCAATATAACCAGGGAAGCCCGAATTTTTTCAGTATCCACATGCTCCATTTTTCTTTTGTAGTATCTACAAATTTGCTGAGGAACGGATCGCTGTCGCGAACATTATCATATTTAAACTCGCACAATAACATTTTACCATAACCGGTAACAATTGGACAGGATGAATATCCTTCATAGGTTTTTTCCGCCAACGGCATTTGTTTCAGCATCCTGTATACATTTTCAACAACAACCGGCGCCTGCTTTCTGATAGCGGCTCCTGTTTTAGCCGTTGGCAAAGCACAGGCATCTCCAAGGCCAAATACATTTTTGTATTTTGCCTGCTGAAGTGTATGTATATCAACATTCATCCAACCCTTATTCGGTCCTTCTGTATGTGCAAACGGGGATTGTTTGATAAAATCCGGTGCACTTTGAGGAGGTGCCAGGTGAAGCATGTCGTAATGAATTGTAACAAGATTACCTTCCTCCATTTTTTCGCCAATTCCTTTTTCCAGCTGGGCATCTGTCAAAGTTGTATCGGGCTTCATATACTGGAAAGTAATCTCTTTTTTCTGTGAGTCTATCTTTACAGGTTTGTAAAAAGTTTTCAGGTGAATGTGTTTTTCAGCTATGATCCTGGTAAGCTCATCGGCAAAAACCTTTACACCAAAAATCACTGAACCGGGTGTGGCGAAAATGACATTGGTGTTTGGCCTTACACCGCTTTTCTTAAAATATTCCTCGGCCAGGTACATAATTTTCTGGGGAGCGCCGCCACAACGAATCGGTGTTGCTGGTTGTGTAAAAACAGCATTACCGCCTTTGAATTTTTTCAGCACCTCAAAAGTCTTTTGCGGATCAAAATAATTACTGCAAACACTATCCGTTTGTAAAGCTTCCCTTAGACCTGGCAAAGCATCAATATCACTTTGTATACCGGCACTAATAACTAGTATATCATAAGTTATATCACCGCTTTTTCGTGTACTAACTTTATTTGATTCTGGCTGAAATATGGTTGCATAATCCTGGATCCAATCTACTCCCTTGGGAATTAAAGTAGATTCATCACGACGAGTGGATGCGAAGTTGAAAGTACCCGCACCTACCAGGGTCCAGGCTGGTTGATAATAATGGTTTTTACTCGGCTCAATGATGGCAATGGAGATATGTGAACTTTTCCTTTTTAACTGGGCGGCTGTCATGATACCGCCGGTACCACCGCCTACGATGAGTACCTGGTAATGAGATTTCATATCTGTTGATTTGTTGTTCCGCTAAGGTAGACCAGGCCTGGCCGCTTAAGCGTGACCCAAATCACAAAGGCACAAAAAGCAGAGATGATTCTAATCAGTTATTTAATCCGGAAACAATGATATTTATTCGCCTGCTTTAATATATGACCAGCCTTCCTGTTGTTTTTCTGCTAATTCCAAAGCAGCAACCGGAACCACAATAACGCCTGGCAATACAAGTGAAGGATCAATTTTTACCCTTTTAAGGCTGTTATTACAAGCGGCAAAAACAACCCCCTTTTGCTGTGCTGATTTTATCTTTTCAGCAAAATAAGAGCTGTCTTTTACCAGCCCCTTTATGGCGTTACCATGATATACAACTTCAATCTTTGCATTAGGGTCTGCGGTAAGAATATTATTGCATTGTCTAAAAAACATGCTTTGAACTGTAGTGTCTGCTGCATTGATATCGTATATTATTTTGTGCGTTTTTTGCTGGCCACAAACGATTACAGACATGAAGAGAAGTGAGGATAAGATAAAATATTTCATGATAGGTTATTTTCTGAGTTGAGATTGCAGGGAATGATTTTCGGCTTGGCGAAGGGACGGAATTTCGGTGCAAATGCATTGCCGTTATTTGCTTCGACAATATTATAATGAAGATTTGAATTTGTTTCCTTTATTTTTCATTTTTCCTGTTTTTTTCACTTATCGCCAAATCTAAATATACAAAACTGCAATTACAGGGTCAAGTAGTTATTTGTCGGGAATCCTCTCCAATGAAGACAAACTGGAATCAACATCAGCCAGGATTTATAACCCTTACATATGACATAAACATATCAGCTAAACTTGCGCATGGAGTCTTACCAAATCAATAGATTGTCATCAGAGAAATGGCTCGTATTTGAAATTTAAACAGAAAGCGGAATGAGGACGAAATAAACCAGGAAAAGCCTACTTCATCACAGGCAGCACCATATTGTTCAGAATACTTTCCCTTGCTGCCATCTTCTCCACTTCCTCAACACGACGAGGGGCGGCGGAGGATATGTTTTCACAGGCCAGTTTGCCAATGATCACATCGTCCTCGATACGCACGGCGATGTCCCACCATTTGGGGTCGCAGGGGCTCCCCTTGGGGATGTAGATGCCGGGCTCAACGGTGATGACCATATGCTCCTTAAGTATAGGGCTGACATATTTATCATGCACATCCAGTCCCATATGATGCGAAACCCTATGAATATAGTACTTCGATACATCTTTACGATCCTTGATAATGCCGAGTTTCAGCAGCCCATCGGCAAGGACTTCAGTGGCTTTTACGTTAAGGTTGTTAAATGGCGTTCCTTCTTTGCAAATAGCGAAGACTGCTTCCTGGGCATCGTAGACCAGCTTATAGATTACACGCTGCTCGGGGGTGAACCGGCCGTTGGCAGGTACGGTTCGGGTGATATCAGCCGAATAGCCATGGTATTCCGAAGCTACATCCATCAGCACCAACTGGTTATTCACCCGGGTAATATTGTTTTCGATATAGTGGAGGATACAGCCATTGGCACCGGCGCCTACGATTGGGGGGTAGCCTTCATCTTCAGCTCCGTATTTCTTATGGATATAAAGAAAGATGCCCATCAGTTCGGTCTCCGACATATCTGGCCGGATCGCTTTCATCACTTCAGTATGGGCGATGGCAGAGAGGAAGGCCGATTTCCGCAGCAGAGTCAATTCCTCGGGCATCTTAATTTCCCGAAGGCTGGCCAAGATGCGGTTATACGATAGCGTGGGGAAGTTGCTTTGGTTGATCTCGTCCACCACCCTTGCCAGTGTTGCAGAATCGGGCTGCTGGATAATGGCATTGATGAAGGGACTCGACTTGTATTGCGCATCATCCAGTTCCGACATCCGCGTTTTGAAGCGATTGACCCTGGCAGGCAGGTTGCCGGGAGTGGTATTGTTTAAGAGGATATTGATATCCTCCATAAGTTTTTTACTCGTCATTCCCTGTATCCCGGCCTTTGTCCTGAAGGCATTGATCAGGGTCATCTGCATGCCTGCGCCAACATCGTCCGGGATATCGTCATAGAGGACTTGACTGAATTTTTTCAGGTCGATGGGGAAGTTGATGAATTTTTCGTCGTTATATACATGCGTAAATCCCAACTGCTGTTTAACCCCCTCAACGCCGAGGCGCCGACCCGTCCATTGTTCCTCGAAATCGTTTCGCTTACGGACGAAAAACAGGTCCGTATAGGGCCCCTCAGATCCCTGTTGCGTTTCCTTGAAGATCAGCAGCACCGCGTTAGGTTCCTTGTATCCTGAGAAATAATAGAGGTCGGGGTTCTGGTGAAAAGCATAGTTCACATCGCGGGAGAAGACTCGTTCCGGGTATGCGAAGATCACCGCTACCGAATTTTCGGGCATTATTTTTCGTAGCGCTTCGCGGCGTCCTTTATGAAAATCGCTGGAAAGGTAGTCGGTCGGCAGGTTCTGCTGCGCGAAAGCCAGGTTAGCCAGCATAAGGCAGATCAGGGTGAGGGTTGGTCGGGTCATTTATTAAAAATACGGATTTTGGGTTTGATTGCACATCATCGCCTTTTTACAGTAACAGTTGCATCAATATTCCGGTGTTGCTTAAATGTCCCCGAAGTTTTTCTTTTGATGTTTGTCATGTCCGCTGATTTGTTCCAGTTTCCAATTTTTTTATTCCGAAAAACGGGTAAACGTTTTCCCATCAAAGCGACACAAACCAGTACTTCTGGTGCCTATCCAAAGATTACCAGATTTATCTTCTAAAATACTCCAAACTGCAGGATGTCTCAAATCATCTTTATTTGAAATATTTTGAACGGTTTTTCCATCGTAACGCCATACACCTCCTTCAGTTTCCCGTTTTGACACATCGCCAGCCTCAGTGCCAAACCAAATATTTCCTGATTTGTCCTGTATGATGGAGAGCACAGTATATTTATCAAAGCGGTCGTTCAGCAATACTTTGGTAAAGATTTTCCCATCATAGCGGTAAACTCCATTGTATCTCGTACCAACCCAGATATTTCCGTTTTTATCTTCTAAAAGTCCGCGAAACCATAATTCACCATCAGGTTTGTAATTAATTATAGATTTGCCATCATATCGACAAACACCTTCCAATTTGGTGGTAAACCAAATATTTCCCTGTTTATCTTCTAACATACATTGCATGATTTGAAGCGTAAGTGCATTGGTATTGATAAGTTTTTTATTATCTAAGAACCGTGTAAAGGTTTTCCCATCGTAACAATAAACACCAGCGTTTGTACCAAACCAAAGTTTTCCACTTTTATCCTCCAACATGCTTGAAACAAAATTGAATTGGAGATTATTCGGAGAATCAGAGGGGTTCAAATTATTGCCATCGACGAATGTAACTGGAATATTGGTAAAGGTTTTTCCATTGTAATGAGATACACCAGCGTCGGTTCCGAACCAGATGTTTCCTTTTTTATCTTCTAAGAGCGATAAAATATTGTTACTATTCAGTCCATCCCGGGTTGTAAAATTGGTAAAAGACTTTCCATCGTAGCGAAAAACGCCCTGATATGTAGTACCGAACCAAAGATTTCCTTTCTTATCCTGCAAACTACAATGAACATTGCCCTGACCGTTCTTAATTGGGTTTGGCAAACCGGTAGCAATAGTTGTATTTTCTTTTGGCAAGTTTGATATCACTTGTCCGTTGACAGAAGTACAAAAAATAGACAACCAAAGAAGTGAGATAAAAGTTAGTCTGATAATAATCGCCATGCTGTCCAGGTTATTTTGTCTCTTCTTGAATCAAGTTTGAAGTTTGCACTGTCCATTGCATTTTGCAGGTGCTGATGTAAGTTGACCTATTCACCTTTGGTGAGTCATCCTATTTCAGCATGATATATATAGCTGTGAAGGTTTTCGAATTGACTTTTAGGTTGATTTTAATGTATGGCATATGAATATTAGTATTATTCTCTTTAATGCCGCTATATCCTATACTGTTAATGTATATAAACATAAAAGTCAGCATGATCAGAAGTGAATATTTCATCGGTCTTTTTCAAATCGTTTTTATAATCTTTGCTGGAATACCGCCAACAATCGTATTGTCGGGAACATCTTTAGAAACGACTGCTCCTGCAGCTACTACTGCATTTTCACCGATCGTTACGCCTTGCAAAATGGTAGCGTTTGCACCAATCCACGCATTTTTCTTTATGTGAATATGTCCCACCATTAACGAATGCCTGTGTTCCGGAGAAACAGGATGCCCTTCCGACAGCAAACTGACTTTCGGAGCAATCAGTACTCCGTCCTCAATTGTAATTCCTCCTAAGTCCAAAAATGTACAATCAAAATTAATGAATACGTTTTTGCCTATTTTAGTATGCTTTCCGTAGTTGATGTATAATGGTGTAAATACGGTTGTGCTTTTATCAATTTCAATACCCGTAATTTGGCTTAATAAATTTCTTACTTCGGTCGGGTCGTCTGAACTATTCATGCGAATTAGCAATTTTTTTGTGGCGAACGAAGCTTCTATCATTTTGTAGGCTTCCGGGTCGTTTGGCTGAATGGTTTCTCCTCTTCGTAATCGCGCAAAAATGTCTATCGCTATTTTTTCTGTTGGCATTGTCTTTCTTTTTGTCCGTGTGGTTTGAGTTGTGCCTCACATTAGCCTGTATCGGCTACCTATTGTCGATGGAGGGTCATTTGAAAACAGTCAGCCCAACATTTGCAGAAATTCCTAATAGAAGTATACCTGTTGAATTTACAACATTCAGACCCTATTATGCCACTAAGATATTACCTGTTGTGCTTTTATTTTGTAAGTTTAATCGCATCGTCAAGTCTTTGAGCTGAATTGTCCCAATTAATAATGTTGAACAAAGCGTCTACAAAGTCACCTCGTTTATTTTTATATTTCAAATAATATGAATGCTCCCAAACGTCAATTACCAAAAGAGGTATAACACCCCATTGCGTTAACTTTTCATGATTTTCACATTGCAATATGGTGAGTTTGTCAGTATAGGGTTGGTAGCCCAAAATTCCCCATCCGTTTCCGTCAACATTTTTGGATGTCTGCGCCAAATATGCTTTCAATTTGTCGTAACTACCAAAATCTTTTTCAATTCTTTTCAGCAAATCGGCTTTGGGTGTTGTCGGTTTGCTGCCAAGGTTTGTCCAAAAAACTGAATGAAGAATATGTGATGAAAGATGATAGGATAATTTTTTAGTCCAATAATCAACGGTTTCAAGATTGTTTGAGTCCATTGCTTCCTTAATTTTCTTAAGGTCGGTATTAGCAGCCTTTGTCGCACCACCGTGATGAAAAGTGTAGTGCAAATGCAATGTCTCACTGTCCATATACGGTTCTAAAAAATTTTCAGTATAAGGAAGTGGCTGTTGAACAAAATTGCCGTTTGCGTCCACTAACTTATCAATATTATTGTTTGTCAGGTTTTGTGAAAATGCGTTGTTAGTTCCGGTAATTGTTGCAGCACTTGTCAAAGCCCCAAATTTTATAAAATCTTTTCTGTCCATGTAACTTGAATTTAAACGGTCTCTATTAGCATATGCAGTGTTCTTGTATTATTCATTTAGATTTTTTTCTGTATTTGCCAATGGTGTCCAAAAGGGTCTTTAAACATTCCTTGCCTGTATCCATACTCGTGGTCTGTTGTAGGATTAATTTCAGTTGCCCCCGCTTGAATTGCCTTAAACATTACTTCCTGTACATTAGGAACAAACAAACCAATAACCGAAGTTACTCCTTTAGCACTTATTGGTTCAAGATCGTCGCGCATTGTTTCGTGTACATGAAATATTGCTCCGCTGATTTCCAATTCAGCAACATGAATACTCCCATCATCGTTTCGCAAACAAAAATTTTCAGTTGCTCCGAATTTTGTGTAAAAATCAATATTGATTGTCCCTTTGGGAATGTGTAGTTCCGGAGCAAAATGCGTTATTTCGTTTGTCGTTGCCATCTTCGATTTTTGTGTCTAATTCAGTCTTTTTGATGATTGTCTGAACAGTAAAAATATTTTTTCTATAAATTTTAGCGATAGACTGTTAACACATCGCTTTACGAACTATTGAGATGATTTGGTCG